>JAISHG010000025.1 GCA_031262685.1 Lachnospiraceae bacterium
TTCTCCCATTACAATATCACTCCAAATGATTTTTTCAGTTTCGTTTTGTGATTTAGAATATGTATTAAAATATGGAATAATAAGTAAAATTGCAATTATATATAAGATAGTGTTAATACCTTTTTTGGGTTCTTTTATAACATTTGCTTTCATAAGATATGTCACTATAAATGCTCCTGTCATTACTAAAGCAATTATTCCCGCAATTACTCTTTCATTCTTAAAAGCTACATTGCATAGTATTACAGAAAAAATCGTAAAAATTATTGTTAATACCTTACTAAAACCGTTTTTATTTTTTTCTTCCATAAAATTCATTTCCTCTACTTAAATTTTTTACTTTATTTATTACTTTTCATTTTATTATTTTTTCTATCTTTTACTATTGTTATAATAATCGAAATCAACATAACAACTGCTGCAATTGGATACAAGTAATATGAAATACCATATGTATATCTACTTGATGGCATTACTCCACGATCAACAATATCAGCATTCATAAGAAGTGAACTTCCTAATAACAATATACTGAATATAATACTCAAGATTTTTTTATTACGTAATATAAATATTAAAATAAATGCAGTAGAAGCAACCAAGATTATTATTAACATAACATTTATAATGGACGTGCCTCTTATAAAATCGCTTTGATCATCATTCATAGCATAAGAATATACTTTAAAATTTTCAATTATTGTAACATCTATTGCATCTTCATTAGTTATATCTACTTCTTTTACATTAAACCTATCTGGATTTTCTTGCAAATACTCTCTGTATTCTCCTATTGATTTTTGATAAGGTAATAATAACCCAATAAATGATATTACACACATAAGTATTATTATCATTTTAAATATGTCTATCTTTTTCAATATTCTCACCTCCAAACATTTTTTATTCACTAATACATATAAGGTTGTCAAACTAGTTTGACAACCTTATTATACTGTAGTGTAATAAGCATTTTGCGGTGTTTTTTGCTCTTTTAAATTTTCTACAAGTCCCCCCATTACCAATAAATATGTGCTTATATAAGTCTTTTGAAAAATTTCTTATTCCAATAAAATATCAAAAAATTGCCCAAAATTGAAACTACTTATATTTCATGTTATAATGGTTACATAACACTTTATTAGGACAAAACCCCATTTCCTTTGTTATCTATCTAGCAATAGATAGTTCATATATATAACTGCATCTCAAAATATTTTTTGGAGGAAAAGAAAATGAAAAAAATCGTATCAGTAACATTGGCTTGCATACTCGTCTTGGTTGGGATATTTACTCTTACAGGTTGTGATCAAGCCGATAAGGTTTCGCAGAACATTTCTAAGGAAGCAGATAACTTTAACGTTATTCGGCGGTTAACTGTAATCAACTTGAGGTCAGACAAACCAGTATTTGAACTGGTTGCCGCATTTTCTATCGTAGTTGATAACGCAGACCAACAATTGGAAGTTACCTGTGAAGTAGGCGAAGGCACCTACAGAAAACATTTTATTGATATCCATCCAACCGAAATAATGTATTTTGTTGAGGATGTCAGTGAGTCTTCTGTAAGCAAATACCACTACGAGGTCAATTTCCAACCGCAATCAATACTTCCTGTTATACTTACTGTAGACGATTAAATTTTAGCATACCGCCATATATGGTGGTATGCTTTTTATATAAGGATAATTATAATTTTTATTTGCTTTCTATTGGGAATTGTATTTCTGTCAACCATTCTTCTTCTGTATCTTTATTCCATATTCCATCTATATAGCTTTCTCTTGGTGAATCTGATAATTTATAATTATTTTCTTCGCACCACTTTACTAAATATGCATATGCTTTATTTAGTGTAGTATATGCACCTTGGTGCATTACACATACTGCTTTTGCTCTTTCTATTTTCTTAAATTTAATACTTTCTGTTTCTTTACCTATTTTATCTACTGCTTGGCAATACTCTAAATGAATGTCTGTTTCTTTGTACTCTCCATCTAGATATCGTGTAAAGTTGTAGTCTGGGATGATACATTTTAATGTTGGATTTGCTTTAGCTACTTCTTCGCCTATTTCTGGTATGACCGCAAAATACCCATCCAAATTTTTAACATTCATTTCTTTTGAGTAAACAATACATTCTGGCAATTCTTTTACTACTGGTTTATAGTTCATTATAAAACCCTCTTTCCTCTCTTTTAAGAGATAATTTATTTGTGAGAGTTGCTTTTCGGTCTCATTTTTTGTATCAATTAGTTCTATTTTCTTTTCATTCAAAACATCTTCAATACTCTTATTTCCTAAAACAATTTCTTTTATTTGTTTTATAGATAATCCTATTTGTCTATAAGAAATTATTTCGTAAATTCTAAATATTTGGTCCGTACTGTAATATCGATATCCCGTGAAAGTATCTATTTCGGTTGGTTTTAACAAACCTATTTCATCATAGTATCTTAATGTTTTAATTGTTGTTTTTGTAATCTCCGAAAATAGCCCTATTCTATACATGTTTTCCGCCTCACTTTCTCACTACTCAAATTATAAAGTCTCCCTTAACAGCAGAGTCAAGCATTTTTTACTACTTTTTTTCTATTTAATTATATTTTCCAATATTCTATCCTCAATATATCATAAAAATGCCAAAATTTAAAAGATGGAATAGATAACACTAAATTATCTGTTCCATCATAAATAAGTTCCGTCTTCACATCAAAAGCTATTTTATGTCTTTATATTTTTGATACTTAACCGCAGTTATAATCAGTACTATAATTACTATTACTATAAATCCAATAATTGTGTCATTTATACCTGTTTGAGGTAATTTAGTTTGTGAAGCAGTAGTATCTTTTTGTGTATTATTACTATTAACATTAGAATTCTGGTTTTCGGAATTATCATTACTCTCATCTATCACTACATTTGGGCTCTTTGCTTTTTCTTTATCTATTGTAATTCTAACAAAATCACTATAATTACTCCCTAACAAAGTGGTTTCCATATCATCTTTAGTAGGATTAACTTCTATTTTAAATCCAATAAATTCTTTATTTCCTTGTGATAAGCTTGAATATTCACTTTGAAAATAATCTGCCACATCTTTTTTATCAAACATAACTTCTAGAACGGATAAAACAGATTTGTAAGTTTCTTCTGTAAGATTGTCTTTTTCGCCTATTATAATAGTAGCCTCTGTATCATTAGTTTTTGTATGCAGTAGTAATTTCCCTTTATAATAATTATATGAGCCATCCATTATATAGTCCTTGCCATTTTCTAAGTCCGAATTTTCTATATAAGTAGTAGAGTTATATTCTGGTATTGGAAACTTTTTACTTAAATCTACTTGTATTTGTATATCACTATTCGTACTACCTTGTATATACTCTAATCCTTCATTTGCAAGAGTATAATTTTTTGTTTCCTCTGAATTTAAAGCATGTATAGTTGCATTTTGAGCATATCCATGTAATTGTCCAATGGCATCTAGTGCAATACCCGCTGAGACAGTTTTTGATACCAGTTCTCCCAACGCCTTTAAAGCATCTTCCGTTGAATTTTCTGTGTTTCCATTTGCATTGTTTAGACTTTCCGTACTAATTACGGTAGAAAGTATTGTTCCATTAAGATTATAAACTACTTCTACTGAATTTGGTGTACCATTATCATCCCATTCTGTCGAAATAATCAACTCATTTTCGGTAGCAGTCGCACTAAAGACTGAGTTATTCAACAAATCACTATAATCACTAGAATTAATTTTGTCTGCTATTTGTTGTAATGTGATTGTATTAACTGCTAAAACAGGTGTTATCATTAAATTTATTACTAACATGATAACAAATAGAATTATTGATATTTTTCTTATGTATTTATTCATCATTTTTCCCATCCTTTACATTGTTATTTATTACATAATAATGTCATATTTTATAAATTTCTGCAATAGTTTTTATTAAATTATCTACTCCGTCTTAACTATTACTTATTTCTTTTTATTCTTTACTCTCTTTGCTGATATTAAAATTACAAATATTGATATTAAAGTAGTGACTATTACAAGTGATATATTTATATCTCCTGTTTTTGGACTGTCTGTACTTTGATTTGTTGAAGTGTCAGGTGTTGTAGTAGGGTCTTGTGGTGTCGGACTATTTGTAACTTCCGGTGTTACGGTAGGTACTTGTGGTTCTGGACTATTTGTAACTTCAGGTGTTATGGTAGGAACTTCTACTTCTGGGCTATTGGTAACCTCAGGTGTTATGGTAGGTACTTCAATTTCTGGATTATCTTCATTTTGCAAAATACCTGTTATTGCATAATCACTTAAATGTGTTACTTCAAACTCTATAAAATCTTCATTTACAGTCGTAGAAACATGTTCTACATCTCCATCATCATCTATATATACTATTTGTAGGTTTTCATATTCCTTAAGTTCATCTGTTAAAGGTATTTTTATTGTGGCTCTAAAATCTTGAAACTCTGTTATTTTGGCATTTGTGCTTTGTAAATATAGGCTTATATCAAATAAACTAATGATACTATTTCCTTCTATAATTTCATTTATCTTTGCATTTGTCTGACTTTCAAAATCTTCTTCCATATCTTCTTCTATTACCATTAAATAATGTCCATCAAATGTAGTTTCATCCATTCCTTCTATTATAACATCATTATCTGTTAGTGATGTTACAGGTTCAGGATCGACGCTAAAACTTACATTAAATGTTTTAGTGCCTACATTTATTCCGCTAACTGTAACTGTTGCTGTATAATCTCCTACAGAAAGGTCGTTATTTGGATTAACGGTAAAAGTATCTGTTTCATCTGGTTCAAGACTATTTATAGTAGTTTTCGAAATAGTAAATGCGCTTGCATTTGTTCCGGTTAAAGAGATTGTCAAATCTCCTGTTTCTTCATCTCCAATATTTTCTACAGTTAAAGTATAAGCTGTTTGTGCTTGATATTCTTCTATAACTGTACCAAAATCTTTGTTACTTCTAGGTGTAAGATCTATCTCATACTCTGGCATTGCAACGAAATCAGCAAATGCAGTTGAAGATTCTGGTAGGTCTTCTGCGTCACCTTCTATAAGTGAATAAATAAGCTCATTCGCGTCAGAATTATAAATTTCGAAAGATATTTCTTCACTATGCTCTCCTTCATCGAAATATATTTCTACACTAGTTCCTCTTAAGGCGTCAAATTCATATGTAGAATCCGTTCCATATTCTAACGTTATTTCATGCTCTACTTCATCTACAACAATAATCAGTTTATTCCCATTCCATCCATCTCCGAAACCATCATGCATATCTACAGAATATGAAACAATACTCGGTTTACTTTCTATATCTCCACACCATTCTCTAGTTGCGCTACTTATGTTTCCTGCATTATCAATAGCACGAGCATATACATATGTTTCGCTATCTACTGCTACTTCAGACGTATAATTTGTCCAAGCTATATCATTGTATAGCTTATATTGATATTTTTCGAGCTCACTACCTCCAGTATCTGTTGAACCACCGACTGTAAATCCATCGTCTGTTATAGTAATTGTAGAAGCTGATGGTGCAGCATTATCTTGTTCATATTCATTACTAAAGCTTAATCCATCAGAAACATATTCATTAGATACATACCATTCTTTTAGTGTTATTTCTTGCGAAGCTCCACCAGTTGAAGCCGTAAATCCAATATGGTATGTTTCGCCTGCATAATCTGCTAAGTTAATTGTATATTCTGCAAGAGGTTCATTAGGTCTATTTTCAGTTAAACTAAGATAAAAATATAATTTATGTTCTTCTGCATCATATTCAGCCCAGCCATAAAGATGGTAATTTTCTCCACCACTATATTTATTGTGTGTTCCTTTCAGTACAGCCATATCTGCAACGGGCGTATATATTGTACTAGGAAAATTCACATCATTGTGTGCAACTCCATTTCTTGCAAGTTCAATGTGTGGTGCTAAAGTAGGATGGTTTTGCGATCCCCATCCGTCACCACCCAAGAAATCTTGATTTTCAAAAGTATCATATTCTATTGCGATACTGTTGGTAATGCCCTCATATCCTAGTCCTCTTCCATCTCCACCTATTGCATTGGTATCATGAGCAACTACTAATGTAAATCCATCTGCCGCCTTTGGAGCACCATCTCCTCCTCCACCTTTTGCACCCATATACATATGGAACGCAGTAGAAAACCCAGTATTTTGGCTAAGCGGTCTAGTCAAAAACACTCCGCCTTTTTGACTATTTGCAGTAGATACTAATTCGACCCCTCCATCGATAACCCTGGCATCCTCTGATATTTTTATTGGTTTGCTATCATCATTAGAAACATTAGTATTTGAAAAACTATCAGCTGATAAAAATAAATATTCTGTACTATTTGCCTCTACTGGTTTTGGGAAATATACTATAACCCCTAATATGATTATTATTATTAACAGCATACTTGTGAAATTTCTTATATTCTTTTTCATAAGCGCTCCTCTCATAAACATCTCTTTCATTGTATCACATAATAAGAAGAAGAAATATTACTTTTGTATTACATTTATCATATCTTTCAGTTATATCACGAAACGCACAAAAAACGACTGTAAATATATTTTACAGTCGTTTATCATAGGTAACCTACTTGTCCATATCGAACTCGCTTTCACAGAGTTTTATATAAAGTGCAATCGGGTATTTGTTAGTAGTATCAGTTAAGTATTATGTTTCAATTATATAAATATAAATGTTACTTTTCAATATCACATACACCGTGCAAAACAAATTTTTCTAACATTTCATCTATTTTTAAGCTCACTGTAAAATTGTCTAAAGTTTTGCCACATTTGACTTCTAAAAATTTTTTTACTCTATCTTTATCAACTGTTTTTCGTAGTTCATCAAATCTACCAAATTCATTTATATTGCTTTTATTTGCTTTTATACTCATCAAATTTTTTAACATAATTTCATCTACTCCAAACACATTTACAAACTTGCGTATATTATTATTTTCGCTATTTACCATATACTCTGTAATATAGTCCCTAAAAGTCTTTCCAGAATCTAATTTAACATCTCCACTCTCTATTTCATGCAAAAATATTTTTGCATATTTTTGTTCTTCTTGTGTTAGATGCAAATAAGATTTGTGTAATTCATTTAGAGTATCTTCTAATTCTGTTGGAGTTATATTCTCTTGTTTTAGCGCTTTTATATATTTTTCAAATTTAGTATTCATATAATCTGCATCAATTTTCCCTGTATCTATTTGTGTTATGTAAGAGTCTAAATCGTATATTGCCTCTTCTTCGTTTGTTTTACTCTCTTTTTTCTGCTGCATAGAATACAATTCTTTATATCTTGAAACTAAAACATTGTATAAATGCTCTTCGATTTGTGAATTTTCCCACTTAAATCCTTGTATTTTAGCTGATTCCAACGCCCTATTAAACTCTTTAAAAAGCTTAGCGAACTTTGCTTTTTCTGTCTTTTCAGCTGGCAATTTTTCGAAGTCTGAAATTTTTGCATTTTCAAAAAGGACTTTAATATCTGTATATATTTGATTTAGTTTTTGTACATTTTCATCTAATTTACTAACAAATAGTCCTATAGGGCAATCTCCTGAGAATTTTTTGAATGCTTCTACTATGCTTCGCTCCATTGTGTGTGGTTTTCTATAGTATTTTATTGTACCGAATGGTTTTTCTTCTCCAAATAATCGATTTGTTCTTGAAAAAGCTTGGATAAGCCCCTCATATTTCATCATTTTATCTAAATACAATGTATTTATCCATTTGGAGTCAAAGCCTGTAAGCATTTGGTCTACTACAATTAGTAAATCTATTTGCTCATCTTTGCTAATATTTTTATAACCTTTTTTATGTGCAAATCTTAAAGATAAATCTTTTTTAAATTTAGAATATGTTGATAAGGTATAGTTTTGTTTATATTGTTCATTGTAATCTGTAAGTAGCTCCACCAAAGCCTCTTCTTTTGGAATTGCCTTTTCATTGTTATCTATATTGGGATCAAATAGTGCTGTAACATTTAAGTTGTGTACTCCTTCATGTTTCTTATTCTGTAACATTTTATAATACTCTATTGCTTCATCTATACTACTTGTAGCAAATATTGCAGAAAACTTTTTATTTCTACTTAAAGTTACCCAGTTTTCCAATATGTCGTTTATAACTGCTTGTTTGTGCTCTTCTGCCTTATATTGTGCTTTCGGAATATAGTCTTCTATTCCCTTTATAAAATTCCCCTCGTTATTTTTATAGCCATACATTTTCATTTCTTGTATAAATTTATAATATATTTTACTTTTTTGCAGGTCATTTATTGCCTCTTGCTCTGTCTTTGCTTTTGCCTCATGTAGTGCAACTTCTTTTCGTATATCCATATCTTTAAATGTTAATACTTTATATGTATCAAAGCCCAAAACATTTTTGTCTTTTATTCCATCTGCTATTGTATAACGGTGAAGCTCACCACCAAAAACATCTACTGTTGTATTTCCATTTTTCTCAATTCCTTCTAATATAGGTGTTCCACTAAAGCCAAATAGTATAGCTTTAGGAAATGTTTCTTTTATGGTAAGTAGCATATCCCCAAATGTAGAACGATGACATTCATCCACTATGAATACAATTCTTTTTTTATTTATAATATCTATGTCATTAGAGTTTAGTCCATCTTCCTTAATTCTGCTCATTTTTTGTATTGATGTAACAATTAGCGTATCTGCTACATTATTACTTTTAAGTTTGCTTATAAGTTCATAAGTGCTTTCTGTATCTTGCACAGTTTCATCATCATCCGCAAACCCTCTATATTCTAATACGGATTGTGTCCCTAGCTCTATTCTATCAATTAGAAATATAACTTTGTCTGCATCTTTTGAAGTGGCTATAAGCTGAGCTGATTTAAAACTTGTCATTGTTTTGCCTGAACCTGTAGTATGCCATATGTATCCACCGAGTTTATTTGTATCTTCCCAGTCTTGCTTTTTTAGTTTTCCCACTTTGTCGGATATTGCGCTTACTGCATAATATTGATAGCTCCTCATTACCTTTAGTGTTTCGTCTAAATTATCTGCCACCGTGTAAAAGCCTATAAGTTGATGTGCCATAGGAATAGATAATAAAGATGAAGCAATATGTTTCCAATTATTCATCTTTTCGTTGTTAAAATTTGCCCAATTAAAATAGTAATCTCTATTAAATTTGTTTCCTGTTCCCGCGTTTGCAAAATATACTGTTTCATCTGGCGTCATTGCTACAAAAACTTGTACAAGTGAAAATAATCCCGAAAAAACTCCTTCATGTGAGTATTTTTCTATTTGATGATAGCTTTCACTTACTGGTATTCCGCTTTTTTTTAGTTCGATATGTATAACTGGCATACCATTTATTAAAAGCATTATATCTCCACGTCGATCATTTAATATTCTATTTTGATTAGTGAATTGTGGTTGCTGTACAATTTGATATCTGCTTTCTCCTGCTGCAATTTCTTGTCTATCATATATTTTCAGCGATATCTCTTTCCCTAAATGTGCTATATCCTTGGGGTTATCCCTTACTATTGTAATTGTTTTTCCATTTATAAATCCGTTTAGTTTTAGAGGAGTTTTTAATGTATTTATTTGTTCTAATATTTGTGCCATTTCTCCATCTGTAAGAGAAATGTTGTTTAGTCTATCTATTCCTTTGTTGTTATTAAATAAAATATCTGCCCAGTTTTTTATTAGGTCTTTTTCTGTAGGGTATTTTATAACTTCTGTTTCCCAACCTTTTGTGCCTAATAATTTTATTAGAGCTTGTTCAAAATCTGATTCTTTAATAAATGTCATATGTATCGCTCCTCCTATATAAACATTTTCGATAATAACGCGTTTTTGATGTTTTTTAATTTCTCATATTTTTTGTTTTCTAATTCTATAAGGTTGGCTAATTTACTGAATACTGTACCGATTTTATTTTGTTCTTCTACAGTAGTTGTTAACACTTTTGTAGGTTGTACTACTGATATGTAATGACGTGCATGACCCAATATATTAAACTTTGTCAATTTTAATAATTCATAATTAAATTTTAGTTTATCATCATTTCTATTTTTTATCGTTAAAATCTTAAGTGCTGAAGAATTTAACATATATGGAAAATCTATAAATTTTGTGTCCAGTGTAAAATCGTCAAAAAGTATAC
The DNA here is from genome assembly GCA_031262685.1 of Lachnospiraceae bacterium. GTDB lineage: Bacteria > Bacillota > Clostridia > TANB77 > CAG-508 > CAKPQL01. Next base: position 10,229 of record JAISHG010000025.1, read on the forward strand.
TCTCCCTTTCTGTCTGATATGTATTTTGTTCATCTGTATATCCTAAAATAAAAGCTTTATTTGCAGTCAATACTGGTGTTTTCGCATTTTCTATATATTTATCGGATTTTATAATATATTTATCTGGACGCTCATAATTAAAGACCTCTCCAAATGTCCTATCTTTCCATTCATTTTTAAACCCTTCAAATCTTATTTGTGGCTTTGTTTCGTTCGCTTTAGGAAACATTTTATATAGTAATGCTTTTTTTATGTTTTTTAGTTTTGTGTATTTTTGTTCTTGCAATGTGATAAGGTTATCTAGTTTGCTAAATATTGCACCTATTTTATTTTGTTCAGAAATAGAAGGATAATAATTTCTATATTCTTTCATATCCTCCAGTGATAAATTAATTTGTTTAACCCCATCATCGAATCGCAAAAAATACTTATTTCTATTCATTGTTATAGCTAAATATTTAGTATTAATATCATATTTGGGCATAATTCCAGCTATTCTTTGATTTAATGTGTATTTATCTGATTCATCAATAATAAAAGTTTTAGCTATTGCTTTACCATTTGGAACATCACTTAATACAAATGTAATTTCATTTTTATATAACGGTTCATTTTGTTTATTTGAATATTTTTTTACTTTTCCATCTGTTGAAATAAATTTTGAATTTACAACAATAAATTTACCTTTTTCATTTATATCTCTTTCATGTGCTTTTCCATTTTTATATGTTGCTACCTCAAATAACTTCTTTTCTTTCCATTCATCTTCATAGCCTTCAAACCTTATTTGTGGTTTATTCATTATCCCCACCACCTAACAACGTTTTTAGTTCTTCTAATCCTTGCAAATCGAACTCATTTCCCACAAGTTCATCTAAAAGTCCCGCCAAATCCTTACTTATAGAATCTATTTGTTCATCTAAACTTGATAGTGTTACATCATATTTGTGGACTTTTGCATCTACTTTTTTTATAAACTCATCCACAACCTCGTTTGCAAGATTATCTATTTTTGTGCAAATAGGCTCTACCCATTTTATTGTTAAAACTATTTTTATTTCATTATCTGTTAAATTACTAATAAACTCTATTGTCTTTTTTTCTAGCTTTGCGTTTTTCTCTTTCACATCTTTATTTAACTTTTTCTCTTCTAGTACTAAGTCATCTACTTCAATAATTATATCCGCTATGTATTTTTCTACTACATCGGCGTCTTTTTTAATGCTTTTTGCCAACTTTTGCACGCCAGATTTTAAAAACTCTGTATTATCATTATTTACTGCAATTTTTATATTTTCCTTCTCTTCTTCAGATAATTCTTCAAAAATTTCCACATATCTCGCAGATATGTCTTCTAATCTGTTATTTATATTTTGTATTTCTTCAAGTTCATCTTTTAATTTATAATTCTGCATAAGTTCAAATGGCACAATTCTACCTTGCCATCCTGTTTGTACCTCTTCATCTTTTCCATTTCTCTTTTTTATTTCAAGTTTTGGGTCAACTTTGCGTATTGCTTCCATTCCTTCCGTCTTTAATATTTCCAAATCTGCAGATATTTTTGTCCACTCATCATCTAATACTTGATATGCATTATATTTATCTACAATTGGGATATTCTCTATTCGTTTAAATATCTCACTGGAAAGAATTTGCTCTGCAATATTTATATTTACATCTAATGGATTTTGTACAAGAGCACCACTTAAATATGCAGAAAAATCATTAAATTCTTTCCTAAAGTTTTTTATGTAATTTTGTACATCTCTATGTTCTTTTATAAAATTTGCTACATCTTTGTGTTCTGTGCAATAATACTCATCATTTAATTTTTTAAATAACTCATTTTTTAAATTCGCAAACACACTAAAATAATTATTTAATTTGTTTAATTCTACGCTTGGTATTCCGCCATGCATACATGCATACATATCAAAACTTTCTCTTTCTCCTTCTGAATCTACATACCTTGGAATGTTTAGGTTATATCCATTTGCTCGTATTTCTTCTATACTTACTACTTTTGCAAATTTTTCTTGTGATTTTCTTTCTATAAGTGTATCTACTATTTTCTTTATATCGCAAGCTCTTAGTTTGTTATTTTTACCATCTTTTATAAATCTTTTTGATGCATCAATTATTTGAATATCTGTATTTTCTTTTTGTTTTTTTAATACCATTATGATTGTAGGTATTCCAGTGCCAAAAAATATATTAGCTGGCAAACCTATTATTGCATCTATTTTATTTTTTTCTATTAAGTTTTTGCGTATTTCGCCTTCTTCTCCACTTCTAGAAAGCACTCCATGCGGTAATACTATTGTCATTATTCCATCATTTTTTAAATGATATAAATCATGCAACAAAAATGCAAAATCTGCTTTGGATTTTGGCGCCATTCCATATTCTTTGTATCTTGGGTCAGATTCTTTATCTTTCGGATTCCAGTTTTGTGAGTATGGTGGATTAGATACTACACTATCCACATATAGCGGTGAATACTCGTGACTTTCATCAAAAAATGGCCAGTCATCTTCCAGCGTGTCCCCATTTCTTGTAGTTATATTATCTGGAAGTATTCCACGCATTACTAAATTCATTCTAGTTAAGTTGTACGTGTTTTGTTTTAGTTCTTGTGCATAATACTTTATTTTATTAGGATTTTCTATATATTTTGCTGTAGCAGTACCAATATTTATAAGTAGGGACCCTGAACCACTTGTAGGATCATATATCTCTATATGATCTCTATTTTTTAAATGATTTGCTACTATTTCAGACATAAGTAATGAAACTTCATGAGGTGTATAGAATTCTCCTGCTTTTTTACCTGCATTTGCTGCGAAATTACTTATTAGATATTCATATATAAATCCTAAGACATCGTAATCTTGATTTCCATCCATTGGAATATCTTTTATTAAGTATATTACATCACTAACGGCTTTTGTTTGTGCTTTTGAATTTTCTCCAAGTTTACTTAAACCTGTTTGGAGTGTATCTAATATATTTTCGAACACTTTTTTATGACTTGCATTTATTAATCTATTAAAAGCAGATAATGCATCTCTAACATTAGATACATCAAAATCACTTTTCTTTGCTATCCATGTAGAAAATAAGTTTTCATAAGCTATAAAATAGCCTATTCTTTTTTGCATTGATTCTACTATTTCTGCATTCTCTTCTGTAACTATCTTTAGGTCTTCTAACCCCATTCCTTTTAAAACATTTTCCTCTTTATTTGATAAAAATTTATAAAAGATAAATCCCAAGATATAATCTTTGTACTCATTTGCTTCTATTTTCGAACGCATTTTATCCGCAGATTCCCATATTTTTGATGCTAATTGTTGTTTATTCATAACTTTCTCCTTTGTTATTTCTTTAGCTATTTATATCACAAAAATCGTTTTAATTCTACAATTAGTACAATATCATATTTCTGTTTTTCTTTAACCATCTATTTATGTTTTTATAATCCGGTATATATTGTTCTACTAAATCGTAAAAGTCTTTACTGTGATTTGCATGTATTATATGGCACAATTCATGTACTATTACTGCATCTATCACATTTTCTGGTAGCATTATTAATCTACTACTAAAATGCAATGTTTTACTTTTAACCTCACAGCTACCGTATCTTGCCTTTGCATCTTTTACACTAAATTTGCTATAAGGAATTTTCGTAATGCTATTCCAATATGGCAATCTTCCCTGTATTAGAGCCGTTGTAGCCTCTTTAAATAGTTTCTTTACCGTTTTACTTATTGTAGCATTTATATCTTGTTCATTTATACCGATAGGTAAAGTCACTCTTATTTGTTTATCGGTTTCCGAAATAGAGACATAACATCTTTTTCCCTGTTTTAGTTCTCGTACAATTTCAAATTCTTCACCTTTATAAAATATTGTTTCTCCAGTTTGCCATGTGCTTGTATTACTTTTTGTCTTTTCTATTCCAAGCATATAGGTGTTGTAAATAAACTGCTCATTTTCCTTAATTACTGGTATTATGCGTTTAATACTCAGCCTTGTGGGCTTTGTTATTACTATTTTATTGTTTCTAAAAAATATTTTTATACTTTTAGATGTCCTAAAACTTTTTATTACTATAGGTATTTGTATATTTTTTATACTAACCAATTGCTCCATCATTCTATTTTATCCTTTAAAATTAGTTTTCTTTTTTTTAAAATAATTTTAACAGATGATATGAATAAAGCAACTCTTTTCTTCTAATTGTCTTCACTAAAAAAATGAGAAGTATTTATATAATACCTCTCATTTGCAAAAAAACATTTCGCCATTTGCCCTTAATTTTAACCATATAGTTCTTGCAGAATTATGAATTCTCCGAGTGTATAATCGTCTGCACACTCCTGGTGATTCTGTAGCCAAATCGAACTACAAATGCACTTGATAGTACCTGTCGAGTTATTTTCGAAGGCACCTTCGAAAATACACTTTTCATCTTCCTTTCCGGTACACAAAAAGTTGTACTTTCCATTACTGTATATGTGCATAACTTCTATGGTGTCTGTAGATAGGATTCTCACTCGATAAAGATCATTAGGAATTTTTGCCGATTTTCCTATCCGAACTTTCTTGGGCACTCCGAAGTGTTCTTTTCTATTTTTTGCCATGTTGTTTTCCTCCCTAAATTTAGTATTTATATAACTAGCTAGCGCTAGATAGTAAAAAGGAATTTTATATAACGGCATAATACCTTAACTAAATAATAATATCATAATTTACGTAATCTGTAAACATATTTGTATTCAGTCCATTCTCTACTACGTTTGCACTATTACAAATCACAAATTTCTTTTAATTTTTGCCATATTTTAACCATAGCCAAAGTATCTAATTTACAATATTCTAGTAACCCATATCTTATTTCGGCAATTTCTTCTTTACTCATGTTTTGCATTTTAGGAAATGCATCCATCGCTTCTCCACCATTATGTATTAATGGTAAGCTATGGTAATCTAGTTCTTCATCATTTGGAAATAGTGTTGGTAATACTTGCTTTATAGAATACGACCCTGCTAACTCTTTACTATAGAAATTCCTCTTTTGAAATGGTATCATCAAATCTTTAATATTATTGTGTATGTCCATTAAATGAGAGGATAAATCTTTGTAAATTGCAGCTAATTCTCTTATTCTTGTTTTTTCAAAGCTCATATTATATGCAATAACACAAGAATTTGTAGGTATATCTTGAACTAACCTTTCTGCTAAAGCTCTTCTTGGATCTGTACCTTCTTTTGCTAAAAATTCTTTATGTTTTAACTCGTCGCCTTCTTTTTCTATGTAATGAAGAGAATATTGAAATGGCACTTGCATATATGGTCTAATACCATCATATTCAGGAATTGCTGGCTGATATGTTTCAAAATCTAAAAAATATAATGGATAATATAGTTCATCTAAAAAATATTTAATTTCATCCTTTTCTATTTTAGTAGGCTTATCATTTACTTCAAAATCAATCTGTTCCAAAATTCTTTCATTCAATTTTTCGTTTATTAAATCTTCGAAAGTATATTTACCGCTGTAATACATTTCAAACTTTTTTTGACTTTTTAATCTTCTTAAATTAAATACACTCTTTTCTGGAAGATGTTTGCTACAATATTTCCAATAAGCGCAGCCATACGGTTTTTGGCAATGAATTCCAATATCCTTCGTAGGTTCTTCCTCATTTTGCATATACTTATTAATTTCAATTATTTTTTTATGTACTTCATCTTGTTTATGTTCAACTATTTCGGTTACATCTTCTATTTTAAAAAGTCTGTTTAAATCCAACTCTCCTTTTCTTATGTACTTATTATTCAAATATATAAGATTTGCACTTTGCACTTCATATCCTAATTTTTTTAACACATATACTTGATAAGAAATATCCTCTATGTATATATCTTTTATTTCTGTAGAACTTTTTACTTCGTATATATCTAACTTACCTTCATTGTTTTTTAGAATATCTACACTACAGAAATTATTATCATATGCAAAAGATGCTTCTGTTATAACGCTACTGCCAGCTTCTAAATACTCTTTTGTTTTTTGTAGCATTTCATTTAAATTTTGGCTAAATTCTACATCTGAGTATTCACCGAATAGTCCCTTTGCAAGCTCTCCAACTTCATGTCCAGTTTCAAATCTAGATTCTAACGCCAATTCAGCCCTTTCTTCTGGTTTAAACTTATCTAACCATAATATTTTATTACATTGTATGCTTTTACAGTATTTAGATTTTGACAATTTTACACTATTCATTGCTATCTCCACCTTTTTACATCCTCTTCATTTAATCCTGCTAGTTTTAGTCCTTCGTCTGTAAACCAACACATATTGCTTTTACAGTCTTCTTCCTGTTTTATTATATCGTAAACATGTATAAATGTCATTATATCTATTTCATCTTTTATTAAATTACTAATCCCTCTTAATATTCTATGTCTACCTTCCAATTTACCTTCAAAATATTCAAATGTGTCATAATTCCAACAATGATCTGCATATAAAGAATCATCATCTATATAATATCCATATCCATTCATATCTGAACTGTCATAATTTCCTTCTGCCCTGCGCTTATCAAAATCTTCATACCATGTAATAATATCGCTTAATACAAAAACTTTTTTAGGAGGCGAGTCTTTAAAATACTCTTCTTGTGAAGTAAGAAGATCTCCTTTTTTAAATGGAGTAGGTATTTTTATAAATATATCGGAAATACTGCCATTAAACCAGTATATATAATCATCATATATTTCTAATAGTTCAAACTTATTATTACGAACTCTGTATTTTGCATTTATTTTTTGTATTTGTTTTTCTTTAATTTCTGTTATTTCTCTTTCGATTTCATTTATATGTTTTTTATAAAGTAGAAACTCACCAATATCATTATTTTCCTCGTTTTTCTTAGAAATGCTCTCGAACAAATCGTTTATATTAGTAAATATGTTACTTATTTCGTTATCATCATAACTATCTGCAGATATGTAATATGGATTGTAATAATATATATAATTTTCTTCCTCCGTTTCAAGTTTTTTTATGTCATTTTTTACTCTTTCTATCTCTTGTTTTATCAGCCCTTTCACAGTACCATATTCTTTAGAATAGTTGTGTTGTGTTACTTCCATATCTGGATAATTTTCTAATATCTCCTCATATGCCAATATTTTTTCATCAACCGTCATATTTTTATTTCTATAAATTAAAACTGCAACTTCTTCTGTGTTAAATTTATGATTAATCTCCTTGCAATGTTTTGCAATTGCCTTTGAGCTTATTAAACTATATTCATCCATTATAAACCTCCTAATTATTTAAAAAATTCATTTTATTATATTTTACATACTTCGTTTTAGGGTCAAATTGTCTAATAAAAACATTCAAATTTTCCTGTACCGATAGTAGTTTATTATTCTTTACTTTATTACCAATTATTTCTGGCATAATTCTTATACCATTGTATTTTGCAATAATATTTTTGTTTTCATCAAAATAATTAATTTGATTATTCTCACAAATCAAAATATATTTTTCTCTATATTTTTTACACAAATGAAATATTTTCTCTTTATTTTGTTCACTTAATAATATAAAATACGATAATCTTGTAGATTCTCTCCATACCCCACATATTTTGCTATACCAATATCCTCGAATGGGTATATAGTTTAGTCCATTTTCTAATAATTCCTCTACTAATTCTTCATTCCACTTTTCTTGAACACTTAAAATTGCAAACTTTGAATCTTTATAGAAATCTATTAATGTAGTAATATCGTTTTCTAAAATATCACTCAAAAAATTTTTTTGAATTCTAGTTTTTAGCCTATACTTATGAGTTATTTCCCTATACCATTCAGTCTCCAGTGTTATGTCTGGCAATTTAGCTTTACTACTTAATCCTTCTTTTATTGCTTCAGTAGATATATCCTCTATTTTATTGTGCTCTTTTACTTCACCTTTTCCGTCACATAATAGCAATGGCATACCATAATTATTACTTAAGGTTACAAATGTATCACAATGTTTTTTATAATTTTCTTCATCTAAAACGATAAAAAAATAATCATTTTGTGAAATTCTTGTATAACTATACCCTAGTTTTATCAATTCATTTTCTTGAAACCCTTTACTTTCTTTGCTAAATGGTGCACTTTTTATAATAGCAAAAGGACTTATTTTATATGGTTTTTCTATTAATTCTTTTACAAATTCTTTATATACATCTTCTTTAAAAACTCTCCTGCATCGCCATTTTAATTGTGTATCTTGGAGTGCCATTCCCATCCAAATATTAGACACAGACTTTCCATAGCATCTAACATCATCATCGCTATTTATATCAATTTCAAATTTTATAAAATTAGTTTCTTCTTCCCTTTGCAATTGCGAAATAGATTCTAATATTAATTCGTCATTACAATATATTCTACTTTTTATTGGTTCACTATTAGTGCTGTTATATAAATAAAGTTCTTCTTGCGAAGGAATACAAATTATAGCATTTTCTTGTGCGTAGGTGGCAGTAATATCTTGAATTGCTTTAACAAATTCTTCTTCTTTCCACTGATAGTTTTTACTAATTGATAAAACATAAAAAATTTTTTCTATTTTATCGCTATAAATACCCTTTAACTTTAAATATCCAAACTGTGATATTTTAATTTTATTTTTAAACATATTTTTAGATACTTTATTAAATAATTCGTATTCTTTTTGAAGTTCTGAAAGTGGCTTTTTTATTGTATTTTCCATACTGTTTTTATTTATGTGATACAAATAATTTTTCAAATCAAGTTCTACACACACTATTGCAAAATACTTAGTTTTTAAAAATTCCGTAATATTATAATTACTCACTATACCATTCTCCAATCTACTTTTATCTTGTAAACCATCTGTCTTTTATTTCTCGAAATCCCCATTTTTTAAAGCCTTTTTCAATTCTATTGTAATCTGCAATTTCAGAATTTGTTAATTTTTTAGGATAATAACAGTTCCTCTTTTCGTTATATACTCCATCTAATGCAAAATACTTTTTCGATAGATATAGTATATTCGATTCTCCGCTACCGCCACCCCCTCCAATCCTTACTCCTCCTGTAAAATTTCTAAAACCAAATGATAGCAATCCTCTGCAGCCTTCATCTTCTACGTTTGTATCTATAAATTCCGGAATTTCATTGCCTTGTTCATCGTAAGCCAATACCTTAAATCCGTTATCTCTTAAAATATCCCATCCACAGTATTTAAAACCTGATAACGCTGCAATAGTTATACTTCCTTTGGGTCTTCTAGAAAAATCCTGATACATTATTTGTACTTTTTTGTTTAAGTTTCGCGCAATTTTTTTTACTACTGATGAATCATATATAAATGCTATTTTTCTACTATTTTTAACTTTAAACATTACTAAATGCAATCTTCCAGCCCATTCTATAATCTTTTCAAATTCCTCATCGGAAACATCATCAATAATAGAGACAGTTGGATTTGCTTTTATTTTTGCAAATGATATGAAATCATTTAAATCTTCTTTGAAAAACTTTTTTTCTTCCATATAAACCTTCCTTTCTATTCTAACTTTTCTCGCTTTTTCTTTATCCATATGTTTTTAAATTTGGCAGGTGCTTTTTTAAGCATTCCTCTTCTTTTTTGGTAATATTTTGCGTTATTAACTCTAAGTGTACCAAATTTTTTAAATTTAAAAGTTCTTGGAAATTTATACATTTAAAAGACATTATTGTTAAATGTTTTAAGTTTGTAAAATCTTTTATCATACTTAAATCAAATGGTTTCCCATTTGGCATCTCACTGCCATCACAGTGAATACTAATGCTTTCTATCTGCTTTACATCTTTCAAACAACTTATATCTATATATTCAAAACCAAAATCCAATTCTAATCTCTTAAGTTTCTTGAGCTCCTGAATCCCTTGTTTTAAACTATTTATCTTACTTTGATGATTAATATCTACTTTTAATTCCTCTATATTTTTAAATTCTTTAATTGCCGAATAAGCCTTTATCCTATTATCTTTTCTATATCCATTTAGTAAGTACAAAAATTTCACTTTTGAAAATATTGTATATAGATGCAAATCCCAATTCAAATCACCATAAAGTATCAACGATGTTGCATTTGTATTGCAAATGTGAGTAAAACATTCCTCTCCATGTAGAACGTCTTGTAGGAGCACCAATTTGTTTTTTTCTTTTGTTATTTGTTTAATTCCATATAATTGACCTGCGAGTGCTCCAACTAGCACAGTTATAATTGTTGAATTTCCAAGATATATCCCTCTTGCAATTGAATGTTCAAGACTGTCTGCATTCAAAAAGCACCAAAGTGTGGCTTCTAATGTATCCACTACATTTTCTGTGCTCTTTATACTACTTTCTTCATATTTGAAAATATCCTTATCTATAATTCTGCTAAAAACCTTATTGTACTTATAATTTTCTTTTATATATTTTTTTAATTTTTCATATGCTACAAATTTATCGGATGTTTCTATTAAAAACTTAAAATACATAACATAAATAAAACAAGCAAAAATACTTATTTGATTTCGATGTGTCAAACTACTTAAATCTTCTACCAATTTATAAATTTCATCATTTTTCGTTTTATGACCTAAAGCATAATACACAATTGGAAATATTCTTGAAAGAGAGGTGTTGGTATTATCTTCTTCATTGCCACTTCCTGCTTCTATTGCAGTGCAATCAGTTTTTAATCTATTTTCTAAAGCATTTCTAGTTACTCTATCTAATTCAAAACTTCTACGAAAAGCAGTAAATCCACCTTGTTTATAGAAATATATAAAGTTTTCCATTATGTGTTCATAATCTATTAGTATTGTTTTAGAAATGCTGTTTATAGTAGCCCAAACCATAGATGTATTATTTCCCCAGACGCCTATTAAAGAAAGGTAATCATCGCATCTATTAAAAAATCCATACCTTAACAAACTTCCGTCTTTATATTTACTAAAATCTTTTCTTTTTAAATAATATCCTCCCGCTGCCTCTCCAAACACATATCCAATTAGCGCACTTCTAAAATTGGCTCTCATTTCTTAGCCCCCTTTAATTTGTACATATACTTATCCATTTCATCTATCGTAAGCGAATAGTATTTATCGGCAATTTTTTTAATTACAATAATATCTCCATATATATCCACACCATCTATTTGTCTATTTTCTTCTACAGGATAACCATCATAATATCTATTTTTGTCTTCGTCACATGCTAAGAATTTAGGGTTTAAACATATTGCAAAAATATACTCTTCCAATTGTATAAACTTTAACTCCCTATTACTTTCTAGCAATTCCATCTTTTCTAATTCTGACCCTCTGTCATTTTTCATATAACAAATACTATCTAATACTTCAATTTCATCCAAAACCGGTGCCTCATATGGCTTTATTTTAAGTATTCGCAACATATTCCCTCCAAACAAAAAAATCACTATATACTTTAGTAATAGTATATAGCAATTCCTTTGTTACAGCAATCGCCGTGGTCATATTTGGTTGTTGTATCGTTTAATTGCTTCTTGCAGTATAGTTAGTAATTCTTCTTTTAATATTTTGGGTGTTAGTACTTCCACAAATTCTATGTACTGCATTATCCACATTTTTAATCCTTTTAAGTTGACTTCTAACTTTGCTTTAAAGTAATCATCGTTTAGTTTTTGTATTTCTATATTCTTGCCGAATTTTTCTAATACACCGTCTAATATCCTAATGTCACACTTTAGTTCTACTTTTTCTTTTTCTCCTCCAAACATATATACACTAGATTCTATAAATTCTTTTATTGGCTGTTTAGGTTTTATATATGCTGCTTGCATATGTTTTATATTCTTTATTCTGTCTAATCTAAAAAATGAATAATCGTTATATCGTTCATTATAGCCTATTAAGTAATAAAATTCATTTTCACATAGTATTCCATATGCACTTACTCTGTTTTCTCCTTGTTTATGTAGTCGTTTATCTAATCCATATTTGTAATAATCAAATTCTATTTTTTCCTTACGCCTCATGCTTAGCGAAATTTCTTCTATATTATGTAGTACTTCTTGATTTATTGTTTTTGTATTTTTATCAAAAATCGGATAATGCTCATTACTTTGTATTACTTCTAATTCGTATTGATTTAATAGTAGTTTTAATTTGTCTACTATTTCTTTTGAAAACTCAACTTCCATAAATTTAGAATATGTAACCAGATCCATAAGCATTTTTACTTCACTTAATTCAAATTCTTTTGTGCGCAAATAATAACCTTTCCTATTTTCATTAAAGCCAGAAATATCTATTCCGCAGTTTTTCTACTAAAACAGCAAGATTTCTTCTAACTGTTCTATCTTCTATTTGTTCACCATATTCTTGTTTTACTAATTCTATAATTTGTTTTGTGCTTAAAATGTGGTCTATATCTGAATACTTTTTTAGTACCTCATATATGTAAAAAATATTTCCTAAGTTTGTATGTAATATATCTGGCATGTTTTAGCCCTCCTACTGCGAAAATAATATCACAATTATTTTCCTATTTCAATAAATGTGTTTAATAGGGCACCTGTGGACAGGTGCCCCTACAATGCAACTATATGGGATTACTACCTACAAAGACCTAATTTTCCCGATATGCTATGCGATAAAATCAGCTTGCGAATCCAATATTTCTTTTTAGAGATGTTGTTTTTATTTTTTCTGTAACACATGAAATATCGTCTACTGTAATTAAATCATAATCTTTTCCATCTTGATTTACTAATCTTAATGCTTGTTCAAATTTGATTTTTTCGAATAAGTTTCTTACTAAACGCCCATTGCCAAAGCTTTCTTTCTTGTTATCAATTTCATTTTTGAAATATTCAATTACTACTTCTTTTCCGCCATCTTCTATTACAAATTTTTCTTGTTTTACTTTAAGCATAAATATTTCATATAATTCTTCTTCTGTATAATCTGGAAAGTCTATATAAAACTGTATTCTACTTTCAAACCCTGTATTTGCTTCTATTAGATTTTTCATTTCTTCTTTATAACCTGCTAAAATCACGCACAACTCTTGTCTGTTGTTTTCCATTTCTTTTATTAAAGTAGCTATACATTCATGTCCAAAATCATTTTTTCGTTCATCTACGCCAAGTACCAATGAATAAGCTTCATCTATAAATAAAACTCCTCCCAAGGCAGAATCTATAACTTCTTTTGTTTTTAATGCAGTCTGACCAACATAACCTGCAATCAAATTATCTCTAGAAGCTTCTAAAAAATTACTCTTATTGTCTAATACCTCTAATTCCGAAAATATTTCTCCAATAATTCTTGCAACGGTTGTTTTCCCTGTTCCTGGGTTCCCTGTCATACACATATGAAGAGTAGGCATACTTCCTCTTTCTTTATGTATTTTCACATATGCCATTATTTTTTTTACTTGCTCTTTAACTGAATCCAAACCAATGAGTTCGTCCAATTTTTGCATTGCTCTTTTTTCGTTTTTTGGCTTAGATTCTTCTTCCATATTAAAATACTCTTCTTTTAAGACTTTACTTCTATGGAAATCCGCATTTACCATGCCAGCAAAAAGTGTTCTTTCTATTTCTACAATAGGCTTAGTACACAAATATTCTATAGTTCTTTCTTCATTTTCAAATTTGAAGCTATTTTCTTCTACTACTTTTGCAATTTGTTTTCTCTTTTCAGTATCTGTTAATTTTTCTAGTACTATATCCCAATAAAACCAGTTGCCAGTATATTTTCTTATAGATTTTATTTTTTCACTTTTGCTAACCAAAATGTATACATTGTTTGGGTATTCTTCCATAATTCTTACTAATTTCGAAGCTTCATATCTAAGTGATGAATCATCCATTTGAAATACATATACTTCACTGCCTTCAGTATTCTTGACCGAGTTGTAATTTTGTATCTTAGTATATTTTCCTTTTACTATTTTTTTTGCAATCAAAATATCATTTATTATAGATATAATTGCATCATATTCGTAACTTTCTTGGGTACAGTCAATTATCATATTCAAATTTCCAATATTAAACTTGTTTTTACGATACTGTCCTGCATACTTATTATATAGTTTTATGGTTTCTTTTGCTGTTTGGTATCCAAGTATTTCGTCCAATCTTTGAATTATGCCTGATTTTCTAGGTTTCTTTTCTTCCAATTTTTCTTCAAAATCTTCTTCCTTAAATTGTTCCATATATAATCCCCCTTACAAATATTTAACGATATAAATATACTAAATATTTTGCAAAGGCTCAAACGGTGCGGTCATATTTGGTGCTTGACCAGTCTTAAGTTTTTATATTAAAATTGTCCCAAATACTATCATGCAACTCTGTTTCACTCTCTTCCATTTTCTTTCTAAAAGTCTTATATTCATTTTCATATGTGTCTTTTTTGGGGATATTAAAACTACATTTTTTCACTATATCATCTCTAATTCCTTCACCCTTTTTTTCATCATATGTTGTACCTGTCTCTACGCACAACTCTGAATTTTCTGGATTTTCTAGATTATCTTTTTCTGGATATATGTATATTCCTTTTTTAGCTTCAAACCTAAACATGTATGCTAAAATTTGCAAATAATCTTTACCATGTATATTTTCAAATGGTTTATATTTCGCATCAATAATAATACGATTAGAACTATCCTTACTGATAAAATCCGGATAAATCCAACCAACTCTATGTTCTTTAAATAAATATTGTTTTCCTTCTGACTTTTTATTTCTCGGATGATAGAATTTTTCTCCTATTAATAAGTTAACATACTCTTCCCAAAGCCATGCACCATCAAACAAAATACCTTTAATTTTATCATTACTCTCATGCATTTGATGCTTTTCATGTCGCAAAATCATAATACATAAGCGTTGCAATGCTCTATATTCGTAATAAAAGGCATGTCTTAATGGATTGCTAATATTTTCAAATATAATTTTATCTCTATCATAATATTTATAATTATCTGTTGCTGCAATAATTGCCATAACTTCATCTTTAGTTTTTTGTAAAAATTCATATCCGTGTGGTTTGCTTTTAATAAATTCAATCGTATGGCGAATTAGCTCCATTAAACTATTGTCATACGAAAATTCACGTACATTGTAAGAAAATTTTCCAACAAAAGGGGTGTTTTCCCTAAAATGCCTAGAAAAATCTATACTACCTCTTACATTTTCATTATTATAATGTTTTACAATATATGTTTTATAAAGACCTTTTCTCATTGCTAATTTTAGATAGTATGGAAACATAAAAAACAATAAGTCAAATACTTGATTATCATTATTTGAAGTAGTAACTAATTCAAATATATTGGGTAAATCTAAAACTTTTTCCAATAAGTATTGAAAAAAGAAATCCGAGTCACTTTCAGAAAATCTTGACTTAATTATTAGCTGTTCCTCACCTAATCCTATAAATCCCATAACATTGCTCGAACAATAACGATTATCTACACTTTTTATAACCACTTGTTCTTTTGTAATATCGTCAGATTCCTTTAATATTTCCGGAAAAACAAATAACCCGTCTTCTTCAAGTTGTCCCAATGTTTTATTAGCAATCTTTTCAATAAGATTGCTAATATCATTAAACTCTTTTTTTTTCTTCTTTGAATTATCATTCATTACTATCGGTTTCATTTTGTTCCTCCACCTTATTTTCATATGCTACTTTCTTATTGTAATATGCTACTTTGAATTTTTCCATAATATCTTTAGTATTATTTAATCCTCGAACATAGTCTTGCAATAGTGGTTCTAGTTGATCTTCCCATAAGTCCTTAAATGTTAATTCTTCTAATTTTTTAAAATAAGCAGCACCAATGTGATAGTTTTCATTTAATTCTGGTACATCAGATATTTCTTTATTCAAATTTTTCATACGTGTAATTATTTCTTCTTTATTTTCTAAATTATTAAGCATATCTGTGTTTTCATTTGCTTTAATTTCAATAAATCTAAAACGACGACGCATTGCAAAATCGAAACTATCTACAGAACGGTCTATATCGTTCATTGTCCCAATAATATATACATTGTCTGGTATGTAAAAATTCTTTCTATCTTCTTCATTTTCATATAGTTCTTGATATTGTGTACTAACTGCTCCTTTGGGTCCTACGTATACAGGATCTATTCCTCTGTATTCAGGATCTATACTGAAAAATAGTTCCCCAAAAATTTTAGAAATTTCACCTCTGTTAATTTCATCAATTATAAAAACATAATTTTTCTTTTTCGTCTTTACGTCTTTATTTTGTACTATATTCGCCTTATTCTTTCTATTTTTCATTTCTTTATACAAAGCAAGATAATATGAATAATGTTGGTCTTCAGACTTTTTTTCAACAATTTCTTTTAGATCCATTGCTTTTGTGAATTCTTTATCACTTATCAACATTTTTTTAAGAACATCTATCTTCAACTTTATCTCATTATACCTAGCATTATTTGGAATGAAAATATAAATATCTTTATCATCTGTATTTGTTATACAGAACTCATTTCCACTAGCTATCTTAAACCTCTTATTTTCTATTTCTGCATTTTCTAAGTAGTCATCAATTATGCTTTGTGCTGTATTCTCTTTTTTAATAGTTTCTTCTGTCTTATCTGAATCCTCCAAATTTTTTATAGCACGTTCAACAAATTTTTTAAATTTACCCTTTTTAACCTCAAATTCCATGTTTCCATCTGTGTTTAGTTTTGGACGTATCCCTTCAACAAAATCTGAATAATCATAATTTGGATGAAACTGTACAAATTCTATTTGTTCTTTTTCTGTAGAGTCAAGACCCTCATATTTTTTTTTACCATTACTAATTATATCAGCTGCTATTTCTTGTGCTAAATATGTTTTCCCAGTACCAGGAGCACCTCTTAAAATTATATTTTTTGATTTTTTTAATTTATTCGAATATTCATTTTGATAGTCAATTGTAGTGTTTTCTTCATTGGTTATTTCTGTTTCTCCCTTAGTATCACTAATAGTTTCTCCATCGACTGTTTCTTCTTCATCACCTGCATTCGTTTCTGTATAAGTTAAAATAAATTTATCTTCATCTTCTCCAAAACGATTTAAACACTCTTGTACAAAATGAATTGTAGAAAAAACATTATAACAAGAAAACATAAATATTTTATTATCATATTCATATTTCATAAATCCTACTTTATTGTCTTCTTTTCTTGTAAAAATACCTCTATAAACTTTTCCCTTAGATGTATATTTACAAATAGGAAAATTCATTTTCTCCTCATCAGACAATTTATCAAGTTGCTTCTCAAATATTCTACAAGCGAGTTTAGGCATTGTTCTATTATTCACTTCCTCGTTATTATCCTCTATACTACAAATTTTCTTTCCATTTTTTTCAAAACAAACTTTTTTTGGCACATAGTTATCTCCTAAATTTAGATTATCCATTGTAAAACGCTCATCAGTTGATTCTGGTACTTTGCCTTTAGTGATAGTTAAAATATACTCTTCCTTTTTATTTTCCATACTTAGTTTCCCCTTTTCATTATTTTATTTAAATCTACAACTCTATACTAAATTAGTAATACAACCAGATTTCTATTCTGTTACAACTGCTGTTCCGCTTGCTGTAACCATTAGCATATTTCCTTGTCCTAATACTTCATAATCAATATCTACGCCTACAACTGCATTTGCTCCTATGCTTTCTGCCCTAGCTTCCATTTCCCTAATCGCATTTTCTCTTGCTTCAATTAGTTCTCCTTCATATGAACCAGAACGACCTCCAAAAATATTTGTAAGCCCTGCTGTAAAGTCTTTAACAAAATTCACTCCATTTACAACTTCTCCAAATACTATGCCTTTATATTCTACAATTTTCTTACCTTCAATTTGCGTGGTTGTTGTTATTATCATATAAATTACCTACCTTTCTATTTATAAATTAATTTTAAAACCTTCGCGTACTTCCGTCCGTCCACCTGATGATCCTCCACCTCCAGAGAAACCGCCGTCTGCCCGACGAACCACCGCTTCCTCCACCGCCGTGGGAAAAAAGCCAAAGCAATACCCATCCATTACCAGTTTTTATTAACACAAAAATTATTATAATCATTATTACCGCAACAATTATATTAAAAAGTGGACTAACATCTTGAACCTTTACACTATTTACAATAATATCTTCTGTTGATATTCCATATTCAGAACATACCTCTTTATAAAAAGCATTAAATCCATTTAATACTCCTTCATCCCATTTGTTTTCCTTTAAATATGGAATTATATATTCATCTTGAAACCTGCCTGTTTTACCATCTGGCAGTATTCCTTCTAGTCCATAACCTACTTCCACTCTAAATTCTCGTTCTTCCAATGCAAGAAGTAATAATAACCCATTATTTTTCGTTTTATTACCTATTTCAAATTTTCTAAACAACTCTGTACTATATGATTCTATATCTCTTCCTTCTAAATTTGGAACAGTAACAACAACTATTTGTGCTCCTGTTTGAGATTGTAAATTTATGTTTTTTTGTATAATATGCTCCTTAGTATTATCACTTAATATTCCTGCATAATCATTCACATAGAAATCAGAAGTAGGTGTAACTACTCCATATACTGGAAATGCGAATAATAACACTATTACAAATAGTAATAATGTTATTATTGTTTTAAACTTTTTCTTAGAATTCAACATTTGGTACACTATTTGCTCCTTCGCTAGCTTCAAAGTATTCCTTTGATTCAAATCCAAACATATTTGCCATTAAATTTGATGGGAATTTCTTTATAGATGCATTAAAATCTTTTACAGCATCATTATAATCTTTTCTTGCTACCGCTATTCTGTTTTCTGTTCCCGCTAGTTCATCTGATAATTGTATAAAATTAGCCGATGATTGTATTTGAGGATAATTTTCAACAACTACTAACAACTTATTTAATGCAGTTGTTAATTCACCATTTGCGTTTGCTTTATCTTCTAATGTACTTGCGCCTGCAAGCTTTGTTCTAGCTTCAGTTACACTATCTATTATTTCTGTTTCATGCGCTGCAAATCCTTTTACTGTATTAACCAGATTAGGTATTAAATCTAATCTTCTTTGTAACATTGTATCAATATCTGCGAGCTTGTTGTTTGCCGCCTCTTCTTTGGTTACAAGACTATTATATGTCCCTGCAAATGTTGATATAATTATGCCTATAAGTATTACTGCCCCTATTACCATTATCAATGATTTTTTCATCTTTTTCCTCCTAAATTTTTATAATATAAAATATTTTATGTCTAAAATTCTATTACTTTTGGTTCATCATCTACAAAATTATAAAATCTTGCAACTGCGTCTTTTAAATAGTACACTGCATTGCAGTCGCTACCTTCATACATTGGCTTTAATTCAGGATATGCATCCATCATACTAGTTATTGCTTCAGGTGTGCTGTTATCTATTAACGTAGTCTTTACTCTTAACCATGTTTCTCCGTCAAACGCACATATTTCAACTTTTCCATTTTCTTTTACTTGTTTCGCAAAATCTTTTTTATGACTACTTTGAATATATAGTTTTCCTTCAAATAAATTTATTGTACCAAAAGGTCTAACTCGTGGCTGATTCCCTTCTACTGTTGCAATATAATATGTCCCCGTTTTCTTTAAAAATTTTAATACTTCTTCCATAATAAATTCCTCCCTTTCTTTTTATAACATATATTTTAGCTAATATGTTCAATTCCTTCTAATTGCCTGTCATTCGCTTTAATCATCAATTTCTTTATAATTTTTAATTATTTTTCCTGTAATAGCATTTATATCGTATTCATATTCGTAATTACCTGCTTTAAAATTAACTTCATAAATTCTTACTCCAGCCTCATAATCAAAATCTATTTCCATCTCTCGTGCCAAACTTTCAGCAACTCCTGCATGTGTAAGTGCTATGCTTTTAGCTTGGACATTTGAGATATAGCTATCTGTTGACATAGTGACATTACTTGTATTTGTGCTTGTGTTAGGACTAGTCTGTATATCTGAATTACTATTCGTATTGTTTTGAAAATACTCATTGTCATTTTCTACATCATATTCCATTATATCTCCTGTTTTTGCATCTATTTCATAATCATACTCTTTACCTTCTGATTTAAAACTGATATCGTATGTCATTGCATTATAGTCATAATCGAAATCCATTCTGAAGTTTTTAACCATACCAGAATTTACTTTTGAATGATTGATCACAATTTCTCTTGCTTTTTCCTCTCCTATATATCCCTTAACGCTTGCTGTTCCTTCAGTTTTGATAGCAGTATCTTCACCTTTATAAAGTAAATTCAATTCTGTTATGCTTAATTTTGCTAAATCTACCTCATTTAACAAACTGTTTTGTTTAACAATACTTTTAATCAAATTAGCTTTTCCTTCGGAGATTGTGTAGTTTGCAGCCATATCTTTTATTTCAGAATTTTCTACAATTGTCTGACTTACTATTGATCCATGAATTATGTCCGAACCTAAAAAAGTGTTTATTTCTTCGGTCAATTTTTTTCTTAATGTATCTGCTTTTGCAATATCTTCATTTTCAACAGTAACCAAAATTGAATTTGTTATTTCGTTAATATAACCATTTTTCAACAAAGAGCCAATAAGTGCATTTACTGTTACATTTAAGTCTGTATCTTTCAACTTCATTCCATCAAGAACCTTTTTTGCATCCTCATTTAAAGCATTTACTTCTACAACTTTTTCTTGCTCATTTACTTTTATTTCAATGCTTGGATTCACATCAAGTGTTACTGTGGATACATTTCCTGATGTTAATAAATCAATATTCTTGTTCTTGTTCAGTGCGCTATATCCCGTCAATCCTAGAATTATCATTATAAATATGACAGAAAGTAACAACCACTGTTTTTTTATCCATGATGATTTTAATTTGTACTTCTTTTCATTTTCCATTCAAATAAAACCTCCTCTCACTACTTTATTCTCATACTTCGCAATACACTTTTCTGTTCATCTGTAATTCTATAACTATCGCATAGTTTACTAATAGTTTTGTTATGAGTAAACTTGTCTAAATTGTTTTTGCAAAAGTATGTCATGAATTTATCGTTAAATTTTATTCCAATTTCAGCCATGCACCACGCGATTCCCATTTTCACATAATAGCCTTCGTGTTTAATGCTATCTAATATTTTTATTACTCTATCTACGTATTCGTCTACAATAAACGTGTCTAACATACATATTATTGCAAAGCGGACTTCAAATTCTTTATTTGATTTTACATATGGCAATATAAAGTCATATACTTCTGCAAAATCTGCATGTTTGAATTTTAATGTAGCGCAAAAACTATCGCATATGCCCCAACCATCTATAAGTGGAATAAAATCTTTTATTAGTTCTAATCTCTCTTTTAGACATTTCTTTGTATAACCTATTACAAAGCCTTTAAGCATAACTTCTTCGTAATATACCGGTTTAAATTTGTCTAAAAACTCTTCTGCATTTTCTTTTGCAATATTTTTAGCCATTTGTCTTAAATCAGGTAGACGTATTCCTAATATTTTATATTTTGTATCTGGAGATGTTTTCTTGCAAAATGCTGCAAGTTCTTCATTTTTTAAGTTTTGTAATTCTTGCTTAATTTCATCCATATTATACCTCGTTTAGCTTTTATAATGCTAGCTTATATACTTTTTCCATATCTTCTGGCTCTAGTTTTACAAAGTTACCCACTGAACTACAATATAGTAATATTTTTTGTATCATAGCTGGTATATCTTCTTCTTTTGCGTCTATATCTTTAAATCTAGTAGGCATTCCAATAGATTTTAAAAACATTTCATACTTAGCTATTCCTTCTTTTGCAGTTTCTTCTGGATTTTCTTCATTCATTTTACATCCCCACACTCTAACTGCGAACTGTGCAAATCTATTAACATCATGATTCATTACATACTTCATCCATGCTGGAAACATTACTGCAAGACCTGCGCCATGTGCTACATCGTACATTCCAGATAGTTCATGCTCTAGTCTATGTGAAGCCCAATCTTGCCCTCTACCAACACCACAAATATTATTGTGTGCAACCATTCCTGCCCACATTATATTGCTTCTAGCCCCATAATCTTCGGGGTTTTCTATTGCAACTGGAACTTCTTTTATCATTGTAAGAAGAACAGCTTCGCAGAATCTATCTGTTATTTCCACATCCTCTGTATTTGTAAAGTATCTTTCAAATACATGTGCCATAATGTCTACTGCTCCACAAGCTGTTTGATATTTAGATACTGTATATGTAAGTTCTGGATTCATAATTGAAAATTTTGCTACCGGAACATCATAACATGAAGAACGTTTAAGCATACCGTTCTCATTAGTTATAACTGAGCCTCCTGAGCCTTCGCTTCCTGCTGCCGCAATTGTTAGTATTGTGCCTAGTGGCAGACTTTTTTCTACTTCTTTGCCTTTATCGTAGAAGTCCCAAACATCGCCATCATACACCGCTCCTGCTGCTATTGCTTTTGCAGAATCGATTACGCTTCCTCCACCTACGGCAAGAACAAAGTCTACATTTTCTTTTTTACAAAGCTCTACTCCTTCATATACAAGTCCAAGAATTGGATTTGGTTTAACACCACCTAATTCAATAAACGAAATATTCATGTTAGTTAGTTCAGTTTTAACTTTATCTAGCAAACCGCTTCTTACTACAGAACCGCCTCCATAATGTATTAAAACTTTACTTCCTCCAAATTTTTTAACTAATTTACCTACTTCTTTTTCTTTGCCTTTTCCAAATGCAAAATATGTAGAACTACAAAAATCAAAATTGTTCATTATACTTCTTTCCTTCCTTAAACTTATTCTAGTCTATCCAAGTTACTTTTTCTTCTTCATAAAATCCTCTTGAACCAAATTCTTCGGCTGGTTTTCCTACTGCTATTACATTAAAAGGAACTATGTTTTCTGGTAAATTAAATAGTTTACTAAAACTTGCAACTTTATCTTCCTTTGGATATACTCCGCACCAACATGTTCCAAGTTCTAATTCTGTTGCTTGTAAAAGCATGTTTTCTGTTACAGCGCCGCAATCTTCAGGAAAATACCCTTCTGATATTTCGTTTTGTAAGTTTAAATCTGCACACACAATTATTGCCAAACTTGCTGTTTGAAGCATTTGTGTGTATGAATGTATTTTCATTATTTCTTCTAATTTTTCTCTATTTCTTACAACAATAAACTGAAATGGTCTTGAATTACAAGCAGATGGCGCTAACATTCCAGCCTCTAATATAGTTTTAATTTGTTCTTCGGTTACAACTGCACCTTTTTCGTATTTTCTAATACTCTTTCTTTTTTTGATAATTTCATTAACTGACATAAAACCTTCCTCCTTTTTTAATATTTCA
>JAISHG010000038.1 GCA_031262685.1 Lachnospiraceae bacterium
TATTAGGTTTCCTTGTTTTAATACACGAAGGAGGCCATTTTCTATTTGCAAAACTATGTAAAATAAAAGTAAATGAATTTGCTATAGGTTTCGGACCTACAATATGGAAGAAGCAAACCAAAGAAACAAAATATGCACTAAGAGCCATTCCTTTAGGTGGTTTTGTAAATATGGAGGGCGAAGAAAAGAAAGCAGAGACCGAAGGTTCGTTTAGTGAAGCAAGTATTTTAAAGAGAATTATAATAGTTGCAGCAGGAGGTTTAGTTAATATTCTTTTTGGACTACTGCTGTATTTTATATTACTTACTACTTTAACTAGTGTATATAATGCATTATTAGGAACGTGGGACTTTGCAATATCAATTATAGATAGTCTAAAAATTTTATTTACTGGACAGCAACAAATGAATCAGCTTATTGGACCTGTTGGAATATCTGGAATTATTTCTAATACAAGTGGGTTTCAAGAATATATCTACATTTTATCTGTAATATCTTTATCTTTAGGTGTGACAAATCTACTTCCATTTCCTCCATTAGACGGCGGAAAAATACTATTACTTTTAGTAGAAGGGATAAGAAGAAAACCGTTAAAAGAAGACTTTGAAATAAAAGTACAAATGTTAGGTTTTGCAGCACTAATTGTACTATCTATTTTTGTAACATATAACGATATTTTAAAAGTGTTTTAATGCCACATATTTCCATGTGGTATTTTGCTTAAATTAGTTGAAAAAAAGGGGAATATATGATATTTTGAACTTAGTAATTTTTTAAGTAACGAAGGAGAAAAAATGAGTGTACGAGTAAAAAAACCAATTAGATTTATCTTTTTTTTATTATTAACTATAGCGTTTATTTTTGCGGCTACAATGTTTGCATTAAAATACCTTTTAGTAAAATTTATTGCTGAAGATGAACCAACTGGTATAGAGGTGGTTCAAAATTCGCCAGAAAATAAAAATCCAGAACCTACTCCTACTGTCGAACCCACATCAGCGCCAACGGTGGCACCAACATCTTCACCTGAGGCTAAAGCGGTATCTGCGAATACTAGTATTGCAAATCAAGACGATGGAAAATGGAATTTAGTTTTGGTGAATAAAAACAGTCCGCTTCCAGAAGGATTTTCGCCAACATTATCTAATATAGATTCTTCTAGAAAGTTCGATAGTAGAGCTATAGGGTACTTAAATGCAATGTTAGCTCAAATGAGAAGTGATGGTGTGGGGAATATTTGGGCACAATCTACATATAGACCACATTCTACACAAATAAATTTATTTAATGAATCAATACAAAAATATAAAAACCAAGGATATTCTGCAGCAGAGGCAGAGGCAAAAACACTTCAAACTATAAATAGACCCGGAACAAGCGAACACGAATTAGGTTTAGCAGTAGATTTTAACTATGTAACTAATGACTTTAAAAATACAGCTGAATATGCATGGCTTATAGAACATGCCCAAGATTACGGATTTATATTACGTTATCCAGCGAATAAAGTGGACAAGACATTCGTGAATTATGAGCCATGGCACTGGAGATATGTTGGAATAGATCATGCAAAAAAAATTAAAGAACTAGGGTTTTGCTTAGAAGAATATATAGAATATCTAAATGGAGGAAACACCACTACAGTTTAAGGAGGAAAAAATCGTGTCTAAAATAAAAAAAATAGTTTTGTCTGCAATGTTTCTTGCAATGCTAATTGTGATTTCAAGATTTTTATCTATAAATTTGCAACTTTTAACAATTGGATTTGCATTTGTTCCAATAATGCTTTCAGCATTATACTTGGGACCTAAGTATAGTGCAATGATTGCTGCGTTAGGAGACTTAATGGGTGCATTGTTATTTCCATTTGGACCATACTTTCCAGGTTTTACTATAAGTGCTGGAATCACAGGGCTAATATATGGTTTGTTTTTATATAGAAAACCAGAAAAGAAAATGAGTAATAAAAAGTTAATATTGTTTTTAACAATAAGTAGTGCAGTTGTTTTAGGATTTAGTTCGGTATTGTTAAATTCATTATTTTTACATGTATTGTATGGTAAAGCATTTGTAGCACTTTTAGCTACGCGAGTAGTGAAAGATTTAGTAATGTTACCAATACAAGTTATTGTAATATTTATACTACACAAATTATTACATCCAGTTATCAAAAAATATTTGTGTGAATAGGAGCAGAATATAATGATAGAGCTAAACAATGTTTGCTATACATATAAAAATGGAAAAGAAGCAATAAAAGATACTAATTTAACAATAAAAGATGGAGAATTTGTTGCAATCATTGGAAAAAATGGTTCTCGGAAAATCTACGTTATCTCGAATTATGGCAGGAATAGTAAAGCCTAATTCTGGAGATGTAATTATAAATGGAATAAATGTAAAAGATAAAAGAAAAGATTTTGTTCTAAGAAAAAGCATCGGAATCATATTTCAAAATCCAGAAAATCAAATTGTTTTCAATACAGTTTACGATGACATTGCGTTTGGATTAAAGAATATTGGAACTTTCGAAAATGAAAAAGATAGAATAAGAGAAGCTCTTATTCAAGTAGGAATGGACAAATACATAAAAGCAGATACAAACGAATTATCTTTAGGGCAAAAACAAAGAGTAGCCATTGCAGGAGTTTTAGCAATGAATCCTAAAATAATTTTATTTGACGAGCCAACGACTATGCTAGATACAGAAGGAAAAGCAGCAATACACGAAATACTAAAAAACTTGCATTTGCAAGGCTATACTATTGTATATATAACAAATTCAATAGATGAAATACTTATGGCAGAAAAAGTATTAATTATGCAAAATGGAGAATTTGTTCATTCATTTAAAATCGAGGAAATATTACAAAATGCAGAAAAACTAAATGAATACAATATAGAATTACCATTGCTAGTACGAGTTTGGTTAAAACTTAAAGAAAAAAATGTAAACATAGATTTAAGCGATTTATTAAATTGATGTAGGGGCAGGTTTTATGCCTGTCCAACATACGGGAGTCGTAGGGGCGCATGACCCTACATTCGCTATTGTAGGGGCCCAATGCTAATTTAGCCACGCAAGCGTGTCTTGATAATACGAGGATTGTGGTTCACTGTAGGGGCGCATGATTGCGCCCTGTCCAACAGAAATACAAATATCAGGAGAGGTAAATGAAAGAATTACTAAAACTATTAATTCTAATTACATATACAGTTATAATATTTTTTATAAATAGTTATACTTTGTTAGCCATAGTATTAGTAACAAACATACTAATCTTATTCGTTTTCCATGTAAATATAAGAAAACTTATTAGAGCACTACTTTCTTTAATATTCATACTACTTTTTACCGGTGCAATTAATGCAATTTTATCAAGTATAGAAAATGCTATATTAGTAGATACAAAACTAATACTAGCATTTATGTTTGTATATTCATATAAAAAAGTGTTATCGCCAATAGAAATTGGAGAAGCACTAGAAAAACTATTTATACCACTAAAGCTAGTTGGAGTAAACCCAAAAGACATTAGTTTAATAGTTAATATTGCAATAACTTTTGTTCCAATACTAACTAATGAACTTATGCAAATTAAATATGCATTAAAGGCGAAAGGATATATGGGCATCAAGGCAAGATATTTTGCTATTAGAGTACTTCTATTTAATGTTTTAAAAAAGACTGTTAGACTAGAGTGGGGCTTAAAAGCAAAAGGATATGCGGAAAATGGAGGTAACTAAATGAATATAGAGGATTATTTATCTAAATTTAGTAAAATTACAGAAAACCCAAATTTAGAAGCAATGGAATGGCTTTTAAATGAATTTGGTAATCCACATAAAAATGTAAAGTATATACATATTGCAGGTACAAACGGAAAAGGTAGCATTTGCGAAATGACATCTAACATATTATTTGAAGCGGGACTTAAAGTAGGCAAATTTTTGTCGCCACATTTAATTAAATTCAATGATACTGTTTTGGTAAATCAAGTTAGTATAACAGATGAAGAAGTAGAAGAATTGCTAGATGAACTGTCTAAAAAAATAGATAAATATAACGATACTCACGAGGTTAAAGTTAAGTGGTTTGAAGTAATTACAACTTTAGCACTAGTATATTTTTCGAGAAAAAAATGCGATATAGTAGTCCTTGAAACGGGTCTTGGTGGTCTTACAGATTGTACAAATATTGTCCAGTCTTTAATTTCTGTAATTGCTAATATCGGCTACGATCACATGGATATTTTAGGTAATACGCTAGAGGAAATAACTATGCATAAGGCTGGAATAATAAAGCCTAGAACAGACACAGTAATGTTATATCAACCTACAGTAACCGAAATTGTAGAAGATGTTTGTTTAGAGAAAAAAGCAAAACTGCACATAGTACATAAAGAAGAAATTGAAAACTATTCTTATAATGAAAACTATCAAAGTTTTGATTATTTAGATTACAAAAATGTAGAAATAAGTTTAAAAGGAAAAGAGCAAATTTATAATGCTGCCACTGTATTAAAAATTATACAAGTGCTTAAAGAAAAAGGCTACAACATATCCGAAAATGCCATAAGAAAAGCTTTAAAAACTGTAATACATAGAGCAAGGTTTGAAGTTTTATATAATAACCCAACTGTCATATTTGATGGTGGTCACAACGAAAATGCAATTATCAATTTCGTACAAACACTAAATCAATATTACAAAACAAGCGAAAAAGTTTTTATAATATCAATATTAAAAACTAAAGACTACAAAAAGATAATCCAAATCATAACAAAGGAAAATGGACTTTTCTACTTCACAGACGGAAACGATGAAAATAAATATGTATCCAAAGAAGAATTATATAATGAAGCAAAAAAATATCTTAACGAAGATATCTATATGTCAGATTTGGGCAATGCTGTAGATTTTGCAGTAAACAGTTACAAAACGAAAGTAGTGTGCATAATAGGAAGCTTTTACGTATATGCAGATGTGGTCCGATTTTTTGAATCAAAAGAAGGAGCAAAGTAACATGTTAGGTAATGTATTATTAGCAATAGTAACTCTATGTACATTTATTTCGTATTATCCGCAGGCAGCTAAATTAGTTAAAACAAAAAAATCGGGAGACATTAGTATTGGCTCTTGGGTGCTTTGGGTAATAAGTAGTTTGTCATATACAATTTACGCATTAGTTGTAAGCAAAGATTTAATGCTTATTTTTGAAACATGCTTAGAATTATCATTTTGTTTACTAATTTTAATATTATCAATAATGTATAGAAAAAATAAATAAAATGTAAAATGTACTTGACATTTTAAATTATAAAGAATAGAATAAAGTAAAGTTAACTTTACTTTATTCTATTTTGATTTTAGGAGGGGGTAATTATTGAAAAATAAAGTTGAAGAGTATAGAAAAATGACGAATGAAAAGCAAGAAGAATTAGGAAATTCAGTAGGAGTATCGAGACAAACTATCATTTCAATAGAAAAGGGTAAATATAATCCATCTATATTACTTGCTTTTAAAATTGCAAAACATTTCAATAAATCTATTGAAGAAGTTTTTATTTTTGAGGAGGAAGATTAAATGAAAAAGAAATACTTTGATTACATTATTGTAACGATTGGAATAATATTATTTTTTGTAGGAATATATTTTGTAAGAACAATTCAAAGCTCCGAAGGTGTCTGGAAGGCGTTACCGTACCTGCTTATAGGAATGGGCAGTGGACTTTTTGGAACTGGAATGGTAATTGGGAGAAAGAATATAGAAAAAAATCCGGAAATTCGGAAAAACTATAGAAATTATGCAAAATGATGAGCGCAATATTCTTATCACTAATAAAGCCAAAGCTAAAACATACGATTTAGTAATATATATTTATAGTATAATATTACTTTTATGTACCTTTATGGATACCAATATGTGGGTAATTTTATCATTATGTTTAGCAAATTTATTTATTATAGGGTATAATGTGTACTGTGTTAATAAATATAGTAAAGAGATGTAGAAAGAACTATTAGGAGGGTAAATAAAAATGAAAAAGAAAACGATAACAGGAACTGATATATCTAAATTTGTTTCTATTTTAGGTATAATAGCATGTATAGGCGAATTGATATATCAATTTATTAGCAAAAATAACGATTATGTAATTTGGGTTGTGTTTTTAGTTGCCCTTTCTTTAAATTGTTTAGCAATTCAAATGTTTCAAAAGAAAGCAGAAGACATACAAAAAGAGGATAAAAAATAAAAGTATCAAATAATGTAGCGGTGAGCATTGCGAACCATTGCGAACCATACTTACGAAGCCTAACCCAAAAGAAATGAGAGGGGATATTTTGAGTCAAATTACAGTAAAGAATTTAACATTTGCATACGATGGTAGTTTGGAAAATGTGTTTGAAGATGCATCATTTACAATAGATAGCGACTGGAAACTAGGCGCTATAGGCAGAAATGGAAGAGGGAAAACCACACTTTTAAAACTATTATTAGGCGAATATAAATACCAGGGTACAATACAAAAAAGTATAAATTTTAGATATTTTCCATTTGAAATTAAAGATAAAACTAAAACAACAATTCAGAGTTTGCAAGAATTAAATGAAAATTTAGAAGAATGGAGAATTATAAAAGAGTTAAACTTGCTAAAAGCAAATACCAATATATTATATAGACCTTTTAATACACTAAGCGGTGGCGAACAAGTAAAAGTCTTATTTGCCTCTTTGTTTGCTGAAGATAATGCCTTTCTACTAATAGATGAGCCAACAAATCACTTGGATAACAAAACGGTAGAGATTATAAAGGATTACTTAAAAAGCAAAAAAGGTTTTATTTTAGTTTCGCATGATAGAAATCTAATAAATGAGGTTGTAGATCATATTTTAGCTATAAATAAAAGCGGCATAGATATTCAAAAAGGAAACTTCGATTCTTGGAAACAAAACAAAGAAAATCAAGATAATTTTGAAACGATACAAAATGAAAAATTACAAAAGGATATATTTAAATTAAATGAGAATGCAAAAAGAACAAAAAATTGGGCAGATAAAATTGAAAGTAGTAAAATAGGTAATAAAAATAAAAAAGACGAATCAAGTGTAGATAGGGGTTACATAGGACATCAATCTGCTAAAATGATGCAAAGAGCTAAAAATGCAGAAAACAGAGTAAATAATCTAATAGAAGAGAAAAGCAAACTCTTAAAAAATATTGAGCAAATACCAAAACTTATTATTAAACCAGCCGAATATATAAAAAATAGTTTAGTAATTGCAAAAGACATATCAATTAAATATGGAGATAAAGCTATATTTGAAAATATAAGTTTTGAAATAAATAAGGGTGATAGAGTTGCAATTGTAGGTAAAAATGGCGCGGGAAAATCTAGTATATTAAAATCATTATTGAAAGAGAACATAGAACATGAAGGAGAATTAGTAGTAGGAAATAATATAAAAATATCATATATATCACAAGACACGTCGTACCTAAACGGGAATTTAGATAATTTTGCAAGACAAAATAACATAGATAACACAATATTTAGAACAAACTTGGTACATCTGGGATTTTCGAAAAAAGATTTTGAAAAAGAAATACAAAATTTAAGTGAAGGTCAGAAAAAGAAAATACTAATTGCAAAAAGTCTCACAGAGGAAGTGGAGTTGTACATATGGGATGAGCCATTAAATTTTGTAGATATTATATCAAAAGAGCAAATAGAAGAGGCGATATTAAAGTATAAACCAACAATGATATTTGTAGAGCATGATAAAATGTTTATAGAAAACGTTGCGACTAAAGTAATAGAAATAATTTGAATGATATGATACAATAAGAAAAGTTCTAAGAAGTATGAGTTTTGGGAGGTGTCTAAAATTCCATATATATTATTTTTAATAATCATATATTACATATTTATTCGTAGTAAAAGGAGAAAGTTTTTAAATGTAGTAATTAAAAAAAGAAAATTAAAAGGAGGTAGAACAATGCCAACAGAAATTATAAAAGAATTTGTAGGTAAAAACTGTAGTATAACAATATGGAACAATGCCTTTGGTGAAGAAGGAAAAATAGTTACAGTTGAGGGGAATTGGGTAAAAGTTGAATATAAAAACAAAGTAAAGCTAATAAATGGAGATATGATTCAACAAATAGAACTATTACCTGAAAAGCATCAGAAATAATAAAATGATTCACATGGAGGAATTTTAGTGGAGTATTTAGTTGAAATAATTATTGAAATTATTTTTGAAGGTTCCAGTGAAGGAATGAAAAATAAAAAAATTCCAATGTGGCTTAGGATAGTATGCACTATAATCGTAAGTCTAATTTTCTTATTTGCTATAGGTATTATAGGACTTGTCGCTATTGCAATATGGGAAGATTATTATCATATACCTTCAATTCTGTTTTTTGCTTTAGATATTGTAATAATAACATGTACCGTATTAAAAATACGAAATAGCGTAAACAAGGATAATACTTTATAAAATTAAACGAGGGGAAATAACCCCTTATTTTTTTGCTTAAAAAACTATTGACAAAAATATAATTATAGAATATATATAAATATATGAGCATATATTTATATATGAAGGGAGATAAATATGATGAAAGAAAATATAGAACAGTGCAAAGACAGTGTCATTCATAAAGCGAGGGTTGATGCTGTAAAAGAAAAGATGTTATCAGATGATAAAATTTATGATTTGGCAGAGATATTTAAGATTTTTGCTGATACTACGAGAATAAAAATACTTTATTCTTTATTTGAAGGAGAAATATGTGTTTGCGATATTGCGACTTTTGTTGGAACTACGCAGCCTGCGATATCACATCAATTGAAGTTACTAAAACAAGCTAAAATAGTTAAAGGTAGAAAAGAAGGGCAGAGTGTTTATTATTCTTTAGACGATGAACATATAAAAAATATTTTGAATGTGGGATTAGAGCACATCGAAGAAGGGAAAGTTTTATAACTATGAGAGATATTATTGAATTAAATACCGTTAGTAAAATCTACAAAACAGGAGAAAAGGAATATAGGGCATTAGATAATGTAAGTCTAAAAATTAGTAAAGGAGAATTTGTTGTTATTCTAGGACCATCTGGAGCAGGAAAGTCAACATTACTTAATTTAATAGGAGGAATGGACAGCGTAACGTCTGGCAAGATTATAATTGATGGTAAAGATATTTCTGATTATAATGAGCAACAATTAACAGATTTTAGAGCGGAAAATATAGGATTCATATTTCAGTTTTATAATATACTTCCAACACTAACAGTAATAGAGAATGTAGAATTAGTAAAAGAAGTGGTAAAAAAACAGGTAGATGCTAAGAAAGCATTAGAAAGTGTTGGCTTGGAAGAACATCTAAACAAATTTCCGAATCAGTTATCAGGTGGCGAACAGCAAAGAGTATCTATTGCAAGAGCGATTTCAAAAAATCCAAAAATATTACTTTGCGATGAACCAACTGGCGCATTAGATTCTAAAACAGGAATTGAAGTTTTGAAATTATTAAAAATGCAATGCAGTAAAAGTAGCGGAGAAAATACAGTTATAGTAGTAACTCATAATGCGTTATTTGCGGAAATTGCAGATACAGTTATAAGAGTCAAGAATGGTAGAATTGAAAGTGTTACACAAAATCAAAATCCTAAAATGGTTGACGAGGTGACGTGGTAATGTTAAAAAAGAAAGTATTTCGAGATATAAAATTTAACAAATCACAGTTTGTAACAATATTTTTAATGGTCTTTTTAGGTGTGTTTATATATAGTGGTATATCTTCTTACATGGATGGTATGAAAAATGGAGCACAAAAGTATTATGATGAAAACAACTTGCAAGATGTGTGGGTTGTTGGGAGTAATTTTACAAAAGAAGATTTAGAACAAATTAGAGAATTAGATAATGTTAATGCAGCTGAAAGAAAATTAACAGTTATGGGAAGCATCGACAATATAAAAGACTCTACTGCACAAATAAATTTTATTGAGTCAAATGATATATCTAAGTTCCATGTTATAGACGGAATAAAATTTGACAAAAATGAACAGGGAGTTTGGATAGATAGCTATTGGGCAGAGAACAACAATTTAAAAGTGGGAGATACACTAACTATTAGGTATAATGAAAAAACTTTTGACCAAAAAATAGTAGGAATTATACTTAGCCCAGACCATGTGTATGACCCAAAATCGGAAGCAGAATTATTTCCTACGCACATGGATTATGGGTTTATATATTTATCAGTAAATGAATTTGTATTTGGTGCGGAAAATGCAATATACAATTACATATTGGTAGACATAGATAATGTAAAAAACATAGATGAAACTAAGCTAAATATAGAGAATGTTTTAGAAAATGCAGTAGCAATAACAGATAGAACACATGATTTATCTGTTAAAAGATTTGAAGATGAAATAGAAGAAGGTAATACTTACACTGGCGTGTTTTCTGGTATATTTCTATTCATAGCTATGCTTTCTGTTGTAACAACAATGAATCGACTTGTAAGAAAGCAGAGAGGCGAAATTGGGATACTAAAAGCACTTGGATTTAGAAATAAAAAAATAGCATTATTATATGTAAGCTACGGATTTTGGATATCACTTTGTGCAGGAATATTAGGGGTTATTTTAGGTCCGATAATTGTAGGGCAAATCTTCCTAAATATGATACTAACATATTATGAAATGCCAGAACTTTTAGTAGTAGTTACTTGGAAAACATGGCTTGTAAGTGCTTTAATAATAGGGGTAGTATCAATTGTTACATATTTGTCTTGCAGGAATGAATTAAAAGAAAAAGCGATATATTTATTAAAAATAGAAGAGCCAAAAACAGGAAAAACGAATGTGAGTTTAGATAAAGGAATATTTAAAAAGTTTGGTTTTTCTACAAAGTGGAATATAAGAGATATAATGCGAAGCAGAATAAGAACTATTATGGGAGTTATAGGAGTTACATCGTGCTGTGCCTTAATTATATGCGCTTTTGGAATACTAAACACGTTAAATGATTATATAGATTGGCAACTCAAGGACTTGTATAATTTTGAGTATAGAATTGCTTTGGAAGAAGGCTATACAGACAAGAGTTTTAACGATATTGTTTCGTCATATGGAAATAACACATCACAAACTTTAAATATAGAATTTAAAAAAGAAGATAAAAAAGAAATCAATACTATAACGGTGGATGACGCAAATGGTTTGCTTAGATATACAGATGAAAATAGAAATTTTTTAGAACTAGAAAATAACGGAATATATGTAACAAGAAAATTGGCAGAGACTTCCGACCTAAAGGTGGGAGATACAGTAACTTGGCATATACTTGGAAGTGATACATGGTATAGTAGTCAAATTATAGGATTTAACACTAATCCTCAAAATCAGAATATAACAATGACTAAAAAGTATTTGGATAGTATGGGAATAGAGTATAACCCAGACAAAGTTTATACAAATACCGATTTGTCTAACATAAAAGAATTATCGGGTACGGAGGCTATTCAAAACAGAGAGTCGATTATAGATGGCGTAGAAAGTATGCTTGAAACTATGAAAACTATGGTAATTATGATTATATTTGCAGCTATAATACTTGGTATAGTTATAGTGTACAATTTGGGAATATTATCATTTGTAGAAAAAACATATCAATTTGCAACATTAAAAGTGCTTGGATTTCAAACAAAGAAGATAGGAAAAATATTTATTAAGCAGAATATTTGGATAACATTTATAGCAGTATTACTGGGAGCACCATTGGGATATTATATGGCATACTTTATATTTAGAATGGCTATGGCAGATGATATAGATATGATGGCAAAAGTAAATGTTAGTTCATACCTTTATGGAATAGTAGGAACTATTGTAGTATCTTTTATTGTAAATTATATTTTATCAAGGAAAATTAAAACAATAAATATGGTAGAGAGCCTAAAGGCAAATGAGTAGGTAAAGAAAGATAAAAAATTCCAGTGAGAAATCGCTGGAATTTTTTAAATATGTAGAAATAAATAGTAACTTGTGCTATAAGTTATGTATATAAACATATCTGTAGGAGGCGAAAATATAAACAAAGAATCAGCTGCTCAAAAAAATAGAGTAACTGCAAGTTAAAGAAGGGAACCAAAATATAATATGAAGGATATAGAAAATAAGGTTCAAGAAAAAGTAGCAAGTTCATTAACAGCAAATGGAATAGAATTATTGCCGTTTATACCGTATTTGTTGCAAGATTTATGGGAATTGGGTAGCAGTCCAGAAGATATAATGCATCTAATAAAGAAACATATTTCAATTAGTAATAATACAAAAATGCTAGATTTAGCGTGCGGTAAAGGAGCGGTTAGCGTAAATATTTGTAAAGAACTAAATATCGAAACAAAAGGAAT
>JAISHG010000127.1 GCA_031262685.1 Lachnospiraceae bacterium
TCCTTTCCGCCAGAAAGTCCAACCACAATTTTATCGCCCTCGTCTATCATATTATATTTTTCTATTGCTTTTCGCATTGTACTTAAAATTCTTTGCATTGTAATTTTCTCCTTATTTCATTATGGTTCGCGATGCATGGTTCCAATTCGAGGGCGAGCTAATATCTCGCCCCTACAAAATTCTTTGCATTGTAATTTGATCCTTATTTTAACATGTAATAGGTGTGTCCCTCGTTTCCATCTAGTTCTATTTTCTTAATATTTTTGTGCTTAAATTCCCTTCTTACAAACTTTAAAAGAACTTCACCTCTATTAAATCCGTGCACAAGGTCTAATGCCTTTATGTGGGGCGGTATGTTGTCTAAAATTCTTGTTAACTCCATATTCACTTCTTCTTTTATCATTCCATGTAAATCCATCCTTAAGATCTCGTCTTGTGGCACAAATATCATTATTCCAACCTCGCTTTGCAAATACCATTATACATAAGATTAGGGGCGTATGCAATACGCCCCTACAACTGTTACATATGTTTTATTTATCCTCATTCTTTAAATCCGTTTTTGTAGCATTTTCAAAAAACTGCGCGAAATTAATTAGTGGTACTATTATTGGTGGCATTCCGCTCAAAGATGTTGTTGCATTAATATGTGCTCTTGCTAAATTAGACAATGTTGGTGCCCCGTTCATTTTAAGCATTTCTTCAAATTTTTTATCCTCAGTAACATCATTGCCTTTAAATAGACCATTTGTAATAAGCCTTATTTTAGCAACACTCTCTTTATTAACTTCTATACTCAAATCATAAGCCAATTCAATCTGTCCTATAATTTCTTTATCCTTCTTATTTATATTCACAATTCTAAAACCCACATTAACTTTTATATCAAGTATTTCATTGCTACGTATTTTTCTATATACATCTAATGAAAATTTGCTTATGTAACTATCCAGCATTTGAAAATAAGCTTGTACTTCTACTTTCCCCATAATAACTTCCTCCATATTCATTTTGACCAATATACTCTTCACTTAAATAAGCCACATTATCCTTACTGTTATCTATTTTAAATTCATATTTTTCATACGATTTATACTCAAGATTATATATTATACTTTTATTGTCATAAATTTTCTTAATAATATCTTTTAATATTTTAACAAATAAATCCGAACTCTTAGTTAATTCTCTAGACACGTTATATACCATCTTAAAAGTAGGATTATATGTCCCTCTTTCTAATTTAGAAATCATTGCTTGCTGCATTTTCAACATTTCTGCTAATTGTTTTTGTGTTATTTCTTTCTCTTTTCTGTAATTAATAATTGCATTCGATACACAAAACAATATTTGTTCATATTCTAACATCGTGTCAAAATCGAAAGTATCTTCGGTAACTTTCATGTTTTTAGCATCAAACAGCTTATTTTTATTCATCATATACCTCCTAGAACTATTCTTCACTAATTATTCTAATAGCCCTTTTAATATTCTCTTCGTACGATTTGGCTCCTTTTTCTTTGTCGCCATCTTCATTGAATGCACATATTAACGTTGGTGTATCCCTATCTTGCTCTTTTTATATAATAAATATGCATCTCAAATTTGATGTATTCCTATATTCGTACCTCCATAAAATCCTTCCATTTATTTCTTTCTTTTGCTTTTCATTTAAATGCAATCTTTCAAATCTGTTAAGTACTTCAAAATCTCTTCTTGCAAAATCTTTAAAAATTTGTTTAGCAAAATTATCGAATTCAGTTTGTACTAACTTAGAAATATCTACTGCAAATTCATTTGTAGCTTCTATTCCTTCCTTTTGCAGCGTTTGTATTAATCGTATTATTTTTGCTTTGTTTCGCATTGCATCCCTACTTCCCGCCCCTCTACAAAATATAACCTATAAGTTATATTTTAACATATAAAAAATTTTTTTCAATAGTTTTATGTGTTTTTTTACAAAAAAATGCAGGATGCGAAATTTTGCACCCTGCATTTTTATTTTTTCTTACATATGTTTTTTATCGTATATTGTTATTCCTACTGTTCCTAATGATGCTACTATTATTGATGCTACCGCTGCAAATGCTATTAATGCTGTTATATTTTCTTTTTGTTCTATTATTCCACCGTCTGGTGTTCTTACTACAATGTCTTTTGTATCAGAATAGTCTGGTTCGTGTGGATTTTCAGCATTTTTTTCATACGGCGTATCATTTCCTGGAACTGCTTCGTAGTCTCTTCTTCCTGCTCCAGATGATCTTTGTACTATTTCCATAGCATTCTTATATAAGAAGTCTTCCCCTTGTGTTTCCATCTCAACTGCTGCTGCAAGCGACATTGACATTTGTATTTTTTCTGTCATTTCTGTTTCTGGCAACAAATTATATGTTGATACCCCTGTTGAATCTGCTTTTACAATGTTTGATACTACCTTAGTGTTTTTTCCGTTACCTAAGTCTATACCATCTTTTATTTTATTTCGTACTTCTTCCCATAATAAAGTATTTATTGTCTCATCTTCTGCTGCTAAATTAGTTCCATCTGTTGTTCTTTGATATATTCTTTGCCATAGTCCAGAGAAGTAATCTGTATTATCTTCTAGTCTATATTCGAAGTTTGTATGTACATAATCGTATATAATGTCTGGTCTTACTGGCAATACCGAATCTATTCCTATACTTTCATGGAATGTATTTGATAAAGTAGTAAGTAAACTTCCAAATGCCCCATTTGCATTAGCTCTATCTTTGTCATCTGACAAGTAATTTGAAATTTTATCTGCATCACCAGTATTTTTTACTGTTATATCATAATCTACAATTATTCTTGCACCTTGCATTATAGCTTCGTCTAGGAATATCTCTCGTTTGTAGTCTTCACCATCAGCATGTGGGAATTCCCTTAAATTCTCCACTTTAGAAACATCATCTGTATCTATTATGCTAACTCCATCATTTGTTACAATTCGAATTCTTGCTGCTTTTTTATCTGTAACTAAAGATGTTTTTGGTCTTTCTTTTATACCAAAGTTTATTACTATATCTTTTCCTCTTATATCGTTACTTACAACCTCTACTTTTTCGCTATATG
>JAISHG010000071.1 GCA_031262685.1 Lachnospiraceae bacterium
TATCAATAATATAACGGTAAATACCTATTCCCCTAAGGTTTTTCCACTTTTTACATTTGACAAATTGCCCGATAGAGTATAGAATTAACTTGTTTTTATAACGATACATTCCTGAAAGGAATTGAATTTTATGGATAATTTACTTCATGTAGGATTAGATGTAGGCTCAACTACAGTTAAGATTGTTATTATGAATAGCAATCTAGAAACAGTTTATACAAACTACACCAGACATTTTTCAGATACAAAAAATACAGTTTGCAATGTGCTAGAAAAACTAGCTTCAGACTATCCGAATTCAACATATACCCTAGCACTAACAGGTTCTGGGGCTATGTCTGTTGCAAATTTCTTAAATGTTAAATTTATTCAAGAGGTAGTATCTTGCAAAAAAGCTGTAGAAAAATATATACCCGAAACCGATGTAGTTATAGAGCTTGGTGGCGAAGATGCTAAAATTATATATTTCGATAATTTTATAGAACAGCGTATGAATGGTACTTGCGCCGGTGGTACTGGTGCATTTTTAGACCAGATGGCAACTCTTCTAAATACCGATACAGCTGGACTTAATGAACTTTCTAAAAATCACAAAATAATATACCCTATTGCCTCTAGATGTGGAGTTTTTGCCAAAACCGATATTCAACCTTTGTTAAATGAAGGATCTAGAAAAGAAGATATTGCTGCATCAATTTTTCAGGCTGTAGTTAATCAAACTATAAGTGGCTTAGCTTGTGGCAGACCAATTCGTGGGAAAGTAGCTTTTTTAGGAGGTCCTCTACAATACTTGTCTGAACTTAGAGTAAGATTTATAGAAACCTTAAATTTAAAAGAGGATGAAATTATTGTGCCAGATGAAGCACACTTATTGGTGGCAAAAGGTGCTGTATTAGATTCTTTGGAAGAAACTCCTATTAGTATGGAGAAATTAAAAAGTAAAATCGGTGTATTAAAATCTTCTGTAGATACCACTTCCGAGCCTTTAAATCCTCTTTTTGTAACTACAAGCGAATATGAATCTTTTAAAGAAAGACATGAAAATTCTAAAGTAGAAACAAATGAACTTTCAGATTATAAAGGAGATTGCTATCTTGGAATTGATGCCGGCTCTACTACTACAAAACTTGCACTAATAGATAGAGATGGAAAATTATTATATTCTCTTTATGGCTCTAACGAAGGAAGCCCTCTAAAGAGTGTTATTAAAATGCTAAAAGAACTTTATTTAAACTTGCCAAAAGACGCCGTGCTTCGCTATAGCGGAATTACTGGCTACGGCGAAAAATTAGTTCAAACCGCATTAAATATAGATTTAAACGAAATTGAAACAATTGCACATTATACAGCTGCCAAAAAATTTATGCCTAATGTTTCTAGTATTGTAGACATTGGCGGTCAAGATATGAAATACATAAAAATTAAAAATAATATTATAGATAACATTATGCTAAACGAAGCATGCTCTTCTGGTTGTGGCTCTTTTATACAAACTTTTGCTAGCAATTTAAATATATCTATAAAAGAATTTGTGGAAGAAGCATTAAAGTCTAGAAAACCCGCTCCTCTTGGTTCAAGATGTACTGTTTTTATGAACTCAAAAATAAAACAAGCTCAAAAAGAAGGATATTCTGTTGGAGATATTTCTGCTGGTCTTTCTTATTCTGTTGTTAAAAATGCTATCCAAAAAGTTATGAAAGTCCGTGATACTGCTACTTTAGGAGATAACATTGTAGTTCAAGGTGGAACTTTTTATAACGATGCTGTGCTTCGCGCTTTTGAAATTACTGTTGGCAAAAACGTAACAAGACCTAATATTTCTGGGCTTATGGGTGCTTTTGGAATGGCATTGCTTTCAAAAGAACAATACGAATCAAATATGGATATGGAATATGTGTCTACAATTACAAAACCTACTGAGCTAGATAATATTGAGGTAAAAACTTCAAGTGTACGTTGTGGCAAATGCGAAAATAATTGTTTACTTACTGTAAATAAATTTAATAATGGAAAAATATTTATATCTGGAAACAGATGCGAACGTGGTAGCGGAAACCCTGTAGAAAGCACAAAACTACCAAATTTATATAAGTATAAATATGAAAAACTATTTAATTATACCCCTATAGAAGAACAATTTGCGCTAAGAGGTACAATCGGTATCCCAAGAGTTTTAAATATGTACGAAGACTATCCTTTTTGGTTTACTTTCTTAACTAATTTAGGATTTAGAGTTATTTTATCTGAAAAAAGTAATAGAAAAACATATGAAAAAGGTATGGAATCTATGCCATCTGAATCCGTATGTTATCCCGCAAAACTTGTGCATGGACACATTACCAGCCTTATAAACCAAGGAATTAAAACAATTTTTTATCCTTGTATGCCATACTCTAGAAAAGAATACGAAGATGCCGACAATCATTATAATTGCCCTATAGTTATTTCTTATTCTGAGGTTATAAAAAACAACGTTGAAGATTTAAAAGATATCAAATTTATAAATCCATTCCTTCCATTCGACGCTAAAAATCTTGTAAAAAGGTTTTTAACATTACCAGAATTTAAGGAATACAATTTTTCTAAAAAAGAATTGCTTGAAGCTGCCGAAAAGGCAGAAGCAGAACACCTAAAGGTTAGAGAAGATATTCAAGACAAAGGAAACGAAGTTTTAAGATATATAAACGATAATAATCTTAAAGGAATTGTTTTAGCAGGAAGACCATATCATGTTGACCCAGAAATAAATCACGGAATAGATACTTTAATAAATAGCTTAGGTCTAGTTGTTTTATCTGAGGATAGCATTTCTAATTTATCTGAAGCCAAACGACCTCTCAGAGTTGTGGACCAATGGATGTATCATGCCAGACTATATGCAGCAGCAGAGATTGTAGGACATAACAAAAATCTAGAATTAGTTCAACTTAATTCTTTTGGATGCGGTGTGGATGCTGTAACAACAGACCAAGTAGAAGAAATTCTTTCTAGCTATAATAAAATGTACACACTAATAAAAATTGATGAAGTAAATAATTTGGGTGCAGTTAGAATTCGTATTCGATCTTTAATTGCAAGTATTAGTAAAAGATTAAAAGAACTTAATACCTCTGAAACTAATTTGGGTAATTATGAGCAAAACAAAATTAGCTTTACTAAAGAAATGAAAGACAATTACACTATTTTGGTACCGCAAATGGCTCCAATTCATTTCGAATTATTAGAAACTGCTCTTCAAACCGCTGGATATAACGTTGTTCTCCTTAGAGAATGTACGCCTAATACTGTTGAGACAGGATTAAAATACGTTAACAATGATGCTTGTTATCCTTCAATATTAGTTACAGGACAAATGATTGAGGCTCTCGAATCCGGAAAATATGATATAAATAAAACTGCTCTTATTATGTCTCAAACAGGTGGAGGCTGTAGAGCTACAAACTATATTGGATTTATTAGAAAAGCTCTAAAAGATGCAGGTTTTCCTAATATACCAGTTATATCTTTTAATTTCGTCGGAATGGAAAAAATGCCAGGATTTAAAATTACTCTTCCATTTTTAGAAAGAGCCCTAAAATGCGTGGTTTATGGGGATTTACTACAAAAAATGCTTACTAAAAATAGAGCATACGAAATAAATAAAGGCGAAACTCAAAAGCTATTTGATACCTGGATGGATAAATGTAAAACGTTAATTATTAAATCTACAAATAAAGAATTTAAACAAAGTATTTACGATATTGTCTCTGATTTTGAGAAAATAGAATTAGATACATCTGTTTCAAAACCAAAAGTAGGAATTGTAGGAGAAATTCTAATCAAATATCATCCATTTGGAAATAATTTTGTAGCTAATATTTTAGAAAAAGAAGGTGCAGAAGTTATTCTTCCAGACTTCATGGGATTTATGAAATTTATGGCAACGCACAAAATAACATTTAATAAATTACTTGGAACTAATAAAACCTCTTCTAAAATTGCTAAAGTTGCAATAAAACTTGTAGATATTCTAGAAAAAGATGTTAAAATTGCTCTTGCTAATTCTAAAAAAGGATATTTAGCTCCTTGTGATATATGGCATTTGGAGCATAAGGTTAATGATGTTCTTTCTATCCGGAAATCAAACTGGAGAAGGTTGGTTTTTAACTGCCGAAATGATAGAATATATAGAAAATGATATTCCAAATATAGTTTGTGTTCAACCTTTTGCTTGTCTTCCAAACCACGTTGTTGGAAAAGGTGTTATAAAAACAATTAGGAGTCTTTACCCAGATGCAAACATTTC
>JAISHG010000082.1 GCA_031262685.1 Lachnospiraceae bacterium
TTATCTTCAGATGGAACTAAAGCGTATGTTGTACTAAAAGGATCAACTACAGAAAAAGAGGTTTTAATACCAAGTTTAGATAGTTTTATGAATAATATAGATTCACATCTTAAAACTCAGAGCTTTTCGCTAGAAGAAAAAGCACCATCACTTTTAATGGTAATATTAGAATTATTATCGCCATTTGGATTGTTAATAGTATTTGTAATATTCTGGGCATTGTTTATGAATAATCATTCGCAAAACGGAAATAAGACAATGTCTTTTGGTAAAAGCAGAGCCCGAATGATGGGTGCTACAGATAAAAGTAAAGTTACATTCGATAGTGTGGCAGGTGTAGACGAAGAAAAAGAAGAATTACAAGAAATAGTAGAATTCTTAAAAACACCAAAGAAATTTACAGACATGGGTGCTAGAATTCCAAAAGGAGTTTTATTAGTAGGACCTCCAGGAACAGGTAAAACCTTACTTGCTAAAGCTGTTGCAGGAGAAGCAGGAGTACCATTCTTTATAATAAGTGGTTCGGACTTTGTAGAAATGTTTGTTGGTGTTGGTGCATCTAGGGTAAGAGATTTATTTGCAGATGCAAAGAAAAATGCACCATGTATAATATTTATAGACGAAATTGATGCAGTAGGACGTCAAAGAGGAGCAGGTCTTGGCGGAGGACACGACGAAAGAGAGCAAACTTTAAATCAACTATTAGTTGAGATGGATGGCTTTGGAACAAACGAAGGAGTAATAGTATTAGCAGCTACAAATAGACCAGACATATTAGATAAAGCATTATTAAGACCAGGTAGATTCGATAGACAAATATTAGTATCAGCTCCAGACGTAAAAG
Source organism: Lachnospiraceae bacterium (assembly GCA_031262685.1). GTDB lineage: Bacteria > Bacillota > Clostridia > TANB77 > CAG-508 > CAKPQL01. Next base: position 845 of record JAISHG010000082.1, read on the forward strand.
CAAGAGAACAAATATTAGAAGTACACGCCAGAAAGAAAAAAATTAGTGACGATGTAGAATTAAGAACAATAGCAAAAAACACATCAGGTTTTTCAGGAGCAGACTTAGAGAATGTTCTAAATGAAGCAGCATTGTTATCTGCAAGAAGAAACAAGACAAGCATTGGCATGGAAGAAATAGAAGATGCCATGATAAAAGTAACAATGGGACCAGAAAAGAAAACAAAAGTTAGAAGCGAAAAAGAAAATAAATTGGTTGCATATCACGAAGCGGGTCATGCAGTTGTTAGCAGATTTTTACCAACACAAGATACTGTACATCAAATATCAATTGTACCAAGAGGTATGGCAGGCGGATATACAATGTACAGACCAACAGAAGATAAGTCATTCATGTCAAAATCTGAAATGGAAGAAATGATAGTATCTTTGCTTGGTGGTAGAGTAGCAGAACAACTAGTATTAAACGATATATCAACAGGTGCAAGTAACGACATAGAAAGAGCATCAAAAATAGCAAGAGGAATGGTTACGAAGTATGGTATGAGTCAAGAGATTGGTGCAATTGCATTTGGTTCAGAGCAAGATGAAGTATTCTTAGGAAGAGATTTTGCACAAACCAAAAATTACAGCGAAAATACAGCAGCACAAATAGATTCAGAAGTTAAAAAAGTAATAGATAAAGCATACAAAACAGCAGAGGTAATATTAAGTGGAAACATAGATAAATTACATCAAGTAGCAGGAATACTGCTAGAAAAAGAAAAAATAGATGGCGAAGAATTTAGTGCAATTTTTGATGAATAAAAATTATAAGAAAAACCGCACGTAAAAAACGTGTGGTTTTTTTAAAGGGAAGGATAATAATAATGAATGTAGGATTTGTTTCTCTGGGATGTTCAAAGAATTTGGTAGATACAGAAATGATAATAGGGCTTTTTAAAAACAACAATTACAACATTGTAAACGACCCTATGCAAGCAGAAGTAATAGTTGTAAACACATGTGGTTTTATAGAATCTGCTAAACAAGAAGCAATAGATACAATTTTAGAAATGGCAGAGTATAAAGAAAAACATAAGTGCAAGTATTTAATAGCAACAGGATGCTTAGTAGAAAGATATAAAAGCGAACTAGAAAAGCAATTACCAGAAGTAGATATGTTTATATCAATAAAAGAATACGAGAATATGTGGGAGAAAATAAGCAAACTAATTAGTAAAGAAGATAAAAAAACTACTAATATAGAGTGTTGTACCTTAGAATATGAAAACCGTATAGTAACTACAGGAACAAAAACAGCATACTTAAAAATTGCAGAAGGATGTAGTAATAGGTGTACATACTGCGCAATACCGTACATAAGAGGAGCTTATGTAAGTAGAACTATGGAAGATATTCTAAAAGAAGCAAAAAAGCTGGCGGATTCAGGAATAGAGGAGTTAATAGTAATTGCACAAGATACAACTAAATATGGAATAGATATATATGGGGAGTCAAAATTAGCAGAACTCCTTCAAAAAATAAGTGATATAAAAGGCATAAAATGGATAAGGTTCTTGTATGCTTATCCAGAAAGTATAACAACAGAATTAATAGAGCTGGTAAAAACTAACCCAAAAGTATGCAAATATTTTGATATACCACTTCAACATATTTCGGATAGTGTTTTAAAGCGAATGAATAGAAAAAGTAATTCAGAATCAATAAAGATGCTTATAAAACTAATTAGATTTGAAATTCCTAATGTGGTAATTAGAACTTCATTAATTGTAGGGTTTCCAGGAGAAACAGAAGAAGATTTTAAGGAGCTGTTAGATTTTGTTTCAGAGACTGAATTCGATAAACTAGGGGTGTTTATGTATTCGAAAGAAGATGGAACACCAGCAGAAAAGCTTCCAAACCAAGTACCTTCAAGCACAAAAAAGAAAAGATATAATTTGGTAATGAAGACTCAAAAGCAAATATCAAAACAAAAAATGACTGCACATTTAAAAAAAGTATATGAAGTTTTAGTAGAGAACTCTACATTTGACAATAAATACTATGTTGGAAGAACCGCTATGGACGTGCCAGACATGGATGGAGTTGTATTTGTAAAAAAAGACATAAACGAAGACATTACAGGTAAGTTTGTAAATGTAGAAATAACCGATATAGAGGATTACGACTTAATAGGACGTGTTAAAAGTAGCATAGAGTTAGCATTAGATGAAGCAGATTTAGAATCGGAAACAACTTCTGTAAGATATACTCACGATGAAGTATTTTCAAAAATACGAGGTGCAATAAATGGAAAAAAATAAGCTTAAGCATATAACGTTCCGATTGCGGAATAATAAAAACATAAGACTTGTAATATTATTCCGTTTGAGGTATAATACAAAAGAGGTGAAATTATGAATTATATTACAACAAAGCAAGTAAGTGATGCTTGGAATATAAGTGAAAGAAGGGTTAGAAGCCTTTGCGTAGAGGGAAGAGTTGAAGGGGCAGTAAAAGTCGGAACAACTTGGAATATACCTGAAACTGCAAGTAAGCCTATTGATAACCGTAAAAAATTAGAAAACAAATTTATAATTAATGTTCCGCAAAGTAAATTTGATGAATTATATGAAAAGAAAAAAATACTAGATTCTAAAAGACCTTTATCAGAAGCAACTTTAAAATCTTTAAGAGAAAACTATATTTTAGAATGGACTTATAATTCAAATGCAATTGAAGGAAATACGTTAACTTTAAGGGAAACAAAGGTTGCATTAGAAGGTATAACTGTTAGTGGAAAATCTATAAAAGAGCATTTGGAAGCAATAAATCATAAAGATGCAATTGTTTTTCTTGAAGATTTAGCAAAACAAAACACTCTGCTTACAGAAATCGATATTAGAGATTTACATAGACTTGTTTTAAAAGGAATTGATAATGAAAATTCTGGAAAGTATAGAACAGAAAATGTAATCATCTCAGGTGCCACACATATTCCACCCGATAATGTTTTTGTTAAGGAAGAAATGGCAAAACTAATTTTAAAATATCGCGATTGGACAAAAAAATATAACTCAATAATAGTTGCAGGACTATTACATGGAGAATTTGTAAAAATTCACCCATTTATTGATGGAAACGGAAGAACGGCAAGATTACTGCTAAACTTAGTTACTATAAAAAATGGTTTTACACCTATTATAATAAAGAATGATATGCGTGCTGAATACTATGATTCACTTGATAAGGCGCACACTACACTTGATTATACAGATTTTATAAATTTAATTATAAAATCTGCCAATATGTCATTAGACTTGTATTTGAAAGTTATAGGAAAATAATTAACACATGTATCTATTCTTGTTTTAAGTGAAGAAATATGGTTGTTTTTATTTAAACAGTAGGGTATAATAACAACATGAAGGCGGCGACAACATTAAAGCCTAAAATATATGAAAGGAGGTTTTAGTGTATGGCAAAAATTTCTAATTGTGCTTGCGGTTCTCATTGTGAGCCAAAAGCAAATACTACGGAAGGAAATCCGCATAATCCAAAATGCACTTGTAAAAATTGTACTTGTGGAGAATATTGTGTATGTGGGTTTAGTACCGAAGAATTACGAGCTAAAGTCGCTGAACTAGGTCACATTATCGATGAATTAAAAGCAAGTAAATAAGTATAGATGTTTGTATTGTAGGGGAGGGGTTCGTAAGGAATACCCCTTGTGCGACCAAACTCCGCCCTAACTAATATATAATCTATCGTATTTCCATTTAATTGGGTTTTCTAATATGTATTTCTGTATCCTATATAATTCTTTTTCATTTCTGATAATATGTTCATAATATCCCCTTTGCCATATAGCCTCTCCATTCAATTTGTTGATTTTATTATATTCTCTAGCCGTTTTAGATTTATATCCACAAATTATATCTCCAATTGTTTTAGTACAATTTTCATTTAGCACTATTATTGCATGAATATGATTCGGCATTACTACATATTGATTTAATTCAATATGTTTATACATGCTAACTAAAGCATTCCAGTTTTTAGTTATTATCTCCCCTAACTTAGATACTGTAATACTATCATTTTCTGCTTTTCCTAAAATACATTTTCTATCTTTTGTACAGATTGTAATATAATAGTAACCTGCAGACGAGTAATCGTAATCTTTTAAACGTATTGTTTTTCGAATTTTAAACAAATTTTACCTCTTTGGAAAAACATATAAGATTTTATATGTTTAGAATTTAATAGATTTAATATAAATGTAAATTTTTGTATTGTCAATACTGATTAGGGCGGAGCCTGGGTCACAGACAGACATATAGGGCGGAGTTGGGTATTCCTAACGGGTATTTCTTACCAACCCCGCCCCTACAACAGAATATTGCAAATCACATGAATAGAATTATTTAAATAAACACTGTATCTGAATTTGTAACAAAAAATTTCAAAAAGAATATACTAGTATATCAAACAATAAAGGGGGAGCCTTATGGCAAAGATACTAGTATATAACGATGATACGGGTCGTATGGAAACATATTATAGAGGAGAAAATGAGGCTATGCCTTATAATACTAATAGAACATTAACAGTAAGAGAGTTTAAAGGTGCAAGTAATAGTCAAACAGTGTGGACTACAAAAAGAGCAATGCAAAGTTGGAATAGCCAAAGATACTTATATGGAGGACCTATACCGGTAGGATATGGTTTTAGAAGACCTTGGGAAGGTGGACACGGAACGCAGTCTCAGCATTATGCAGGAGTTAGTTTCGATGTTGCACAAACTTTAAGTCCATCGCAAAGGACAGCAATAAGAAATGTCGCAGTAAATTCTGGAGTATGGAGATATGTCGAACCAGCATATTTAACACCAACATGGGTACATTTTGACGACAGAGGAACTCCGGCTGCTTGTGGGGCAGGGTATCCATTAATAAAGTATGGCAGCAGAGGGGTATATGTACTTATTGCGCAAGATGGACTAAATACAATAGGGTATAGAACCGGTGGATTAGATGGAGTATTTGGGAATCAAACAAGAAATGCAGTAAGAAATTATCAAGTATCAAGAGGACTATCTGCAGATGGAATAATTGGGTGCAACACATGGCTTTCGCTTCAAGAAGAAGTTGTGGCGAAGGGTAGAACTAATACAACAATAGATTAAAAAAATTATGAGACGCATGGTTATGCGTCTCTACAGTATAAATGTGCAAATGTTGTTATACATATAATACAAATCGCATGACGTGGGGGCGTGATTAGCATACGCCCCTTTAATTACATATTTTGTGCGAAATTTGCTATCATGCTTAAAATTGCGCTACCAGAAAACATTAAGACTGCGCCGATAAAATAAGGAATAAGTTTTTCTTTTATTGTAGCCTTTTCGGATGGATTGGAAGAACTAGCCATATATTTTATTGCAATTATAATTAAGAAAATTACTCCTACAGCAATTGCAACAACTTGTACAACGCCTAATAGCATTCCGCCATAATTAAATACGGCTATTGTATCATCGTTAGGCGTATATATATCTAAATTTGTATTGATTTCTGCATAGCTAGGTATAGTTAATGCTAAGCAAATTAAAAATAAAAATAAAGTTAATGTTATTAGTACTTTTTTCATTTGAAACACATCCTTGTTTTAAAAAAAGGATGTATCTTTCAACATCCTTCTGATTATATGATTTTTTGAAGTCTATGATTATGGGCCAACATTGAATGCATCTGTTGAGAATTGTTTTATTAATTCTAATATTCCACTTGCACCAAATAATAGTATAGCACCAACTACATATATAACAGCATGTTTTTTGATTTCTGCTTTATCGTTAGGAGCAGAAGATATGTATTTAATAGCTAATACTATAAGCATTATTACTGCAACGGCTATAGCAACTACTTGTACTATACCAAGAATAGATCCTGCAGCTGATTGTACAGTGTTTGAAGCATTTGTGGCATTTGCCTTTATGCTACTTGGGTCTAACAAACTATTGGCAAATACTGGAGTTACCATTGTTGCTATTAAAAGTAATGTTATTGCAAATACTAAGACTTTTTTAACTGTTTTTGTTTTCATAAATTTTTTTCCTCCTTGTACTATTTTTTAATAATATTAATAAAAATATTAAGAACTATTTAAAGATTCTGTTTTTGTAGATACGAAACATGTTTACATACCTACAAAAACGACTAGATATATTCATTATACAGCATGATAATTTAAAATGCAACAATTTTTGTTTGCTATATTTTTTTGGTGGGTCGTCAGGGATTCGAACCCTGGACCTTGGCATTAAGAGTGCCCTGCTCTACCAACTAAGCTAACAACCCAAGCATTAATGATTATAACAGCAGAAAAAAACAAAATCAATATATTTAGAAAAATATATAGAATATTAAGTGTGATTGATATATAATAATTTTCTAAACGAGGAGGATATTATGGAGTATAAAGGAAATTGGAATAAGTATTTAGAGCTTCTTAGCAAGAACTACAGAAATGTAGAAGAAGTTACAGAAGAAATAATAAATTTGGAATCTATACTTAACTTGCCTAAGGGTACAGAAGTATTTTTAAGTGATATACATGGCGAGTATGAACCTTTTTTACATATTCTTAATAATGGTGCAGGAATTATTAGGAGTAAAATAGAAAGACTTTTTAAAGCTACTTCTTCCGAAAAAGAGCGTAGCATGCTTGCGACACTAATATATTACCCAGAAGAAAAACTTGCGCTAATAAAAAAAGGATTGAACTCACTAGAAGAATTAGATAAGTTCTATTCAGTAGTTTTGTCTAAATTAGTAGAAGTTGCAAAAGAAATTACTTCTAAGTATACAAGGTCAAAAGTAAGAAAAGCACTTCCATCGGGATTTGATTACATCATAGATGAGCTTTTACATTTGCAAGGAGACCAAAAAAACAAAGACAGATATTACAGTCAAATAATTAGGACTATAATCGATTTAGACCGTGCAGATGAATTTATTGTAGCACTTTCAAATTTAATAAAAAGGATGGCAATAGACCATTTACATATAGTAGGAGATATATACGATAGAGGACTAAGCGCTCCTGTGGTAATGGACGCACTTATGAAGTTTCATAGTCTAGATATTCAGTGGGGAAATCACGACGTTTTGTGGATGGGTGCAGCGTGTGGAAATTTATCTTGCATTGCTAATGTGGTTAGAATATCCTCACGTTACGACAACTTGGCAACATTAGAAGATAATTATGGAATTAGCATAAGACCACTTACTACTTTTGCACTTAAAACATATGCAGGTAGTGTAAACGATAACTTTATGCCAAAAGAGTTTCAATACAACAAATATAGTGGAACAGACAAAAACTCTATTGCTAAGGTTCAAAAAGCAATAGCTATAATACAGTTTAAGCTAGAAGGAGCACTACTAAAAAGACATCCAGAATACAGTATGGATTCTCAGCTTTTGCTAGATAAAATAGATTACAAAAAAGGTACAGTAGAATTAGGTGGAAAAACTTATGAACTAAATGACAAAAACTTTCCTAAAATAAACCCAAACGACCCATATAAACTAACAGAAGAAGAGAATGTTGTAATCCAAAGGTTATATGAATCGTTTATACACAGCGAAAAGCTAGCAATGCATATTAGTTTCCTTTATTCAAAAGGAAGTATATACAAAATATTTAATTCTAATTTGTTATATCATGGATGTATACCAATGGAAAAAGACGGTACATTTAA
>JAISHG010000012.1 GCA_031262685.1 Lachnospiraceae bacterium
AAAATAAAAACTTGGATTTTATTTTCGGTTTTTAGCGTTTTAAGTGCATATATGCATTACTACGCCTTTGTTAACATTTGCATAATAAATTTAATACTATTTATAAACATACTTTCTAAAAATAAAAAAATGCTAAATAGGTTTTTCATATTTGGTTTTGTACAATTTTTCGCATACCTTCCAGGACTAATTACATTCATTGTGCAATCACTTAGAGTTAGTATGGGTTTTTGGATTAATGTTGAATTTCCACAAGTTATAATTGAATCTTTAACATTTTATTTTGGAGGGCAAATAGCAGAAAAAAATTTCCCAATGTGGTTTTTTCTTGTTTTAGTTTTTGCAATCGAAATTATAACTTTATTTGTAGTAAATATAATTAAGTCTAAGAAAGAAAATAAAGAAGTTTTTTGCAAATTGGTAACGTTTATTAGCTTTTCGATTAGCATTTTAGTTTTATTTTGGATACTATCGCTTAAATTAGAGGTTTTCGTAACCAGATACATGATTCCAATGTTTGCAATTTTTGCTTTAGCATTTGCTTTTCTTTTAGATTACAATAAAAATAAAATTATAAATATATCAATTATATGTTTTTTATGTATAACATCTTTTTTAAATGTTTCAATTTTGTACGATAAAAACTATGATATAACAAATGAAAATATATATAAAATAATCGATGAAAATATTCAAAACGGCGATGTAATAGTTTTTACAAATGTTGGTGTGGGCTCAGTAATCGTAACAAAATACCCAGAAAACACTGCCTATTTTTATAACAAAGATAACTGGTTTGTTGAAAAGGCTTATTCAGCATATTCTCCTACAATGAAAGTTATATATAATTTGAATGAAATTGAAGTAGTAGAAGGACGAATATGGCTTGTAGATAATTTCGACGATTCTGTTTACGATTGTTATAAAAACGAGAACACAGACTTTGAAGTTGTTTTAGATACTCAAGAGCACTATAAGTATGCAGATTATTTGTTTAAAATTAGAATAATAGAACCATAAAAATTCATTTTTACACTTAAATAACTTTGACCATTTGGGAATACTCTTCCAAATGGTCGTTTAATCGTTTAATTTTAATATCTCAAAAAATATGTATACTATTATAAATACTTCTATATTGAATAAAACTCTATTCTATGTTCTTCATTATTTCATCTTGAAATTCAATCATATGTTTTGTATAAGCTTTAAACAGCTCTTCTGAATTTGCAAACTTTGTTTTTGAATACATTTTTCTAAACGTAAAAAAAGCATTATAGCCTAATTCTCGTGCAAGATTCATTTTTACCAAACCAACTTTAGTAGCCCAATTAGGAACTTTACTTCCTTTATTATCTACTATTTTTCGATAGTTCTTTAATATATAATCAGCATAAGCCTCGAACAATTCTTTTTCTGTATTAAACCCATTTGGATTTTCCGCTACAAACTCAGGGTAAGCCCAATATCCAACTTCTCTAGTGTCTTCAAAAACAACAGCATCTTCAAGGATTAAATTCGAAGAATTTAAGATCTTTTTAATATTTTCTCCTGATAATGTTACTTTTTTATCGTAAGACCACGACTCAAATCCATTTCTTCCCAAGGTGCTAAAATTCTTATATTTTCTCCTTATTCTCTGTGCAGTTTTATAAATTGTACTTATATCTCCCAAATACTCTACTTCATTATCTTCTTTATTAACTACCATACAATATATGTCTTCATACACTATAGCATTATATACGAAGTATAATCTTGTTCCTTCTATAATATCAAGTTTTTCAAGTGTCATTCCATTCAGTTTTATATTATTTGCATGATTTTGAATTGCTATCATAACATCATTAGAAATTCTAGAAAGTTTTACATTATTATTTAATAACTTATCTCGATTTTTATATGTATCTGCTGAATTAAACACTTCTCTTGTTTCTTTATATGTATCTTTTATAGTATCTAATGGTACACGAATAGTTGTATTTGAATTTTTCTCATTAATAATAAAGGCTATTCTATCTATCGTTTTCTCATTCTGATAATAAAATTCTTTTATTAGATTATACTCCTCATTATTAAGTTTTTTTATTCCAGAAATACATAACATTACAATATCAAATAATTCATTGTATTTTTCATAAAAGTCATTAATTAAATATATTTCATGAGAATTAGTTGCCATAACTAAATCCCCTTTATAATATTCTTGAAAAGAAATTGTTCTTAAGTAGTCAGATAACATATTAACTATATATGAATCATCTATATTCTTTACAATTAAAGGTTCAATAATATAATCAACTATGTTTTGGTAAGTAATTACTATAAATCTTGCATTTTCTGGTTTATCACCATTATTGGGCGTAACATATAAAAACAACGGATTATTAAGTTTAGCATATGACAATGCCCATTCAACATATTTATTGGTTTGACTATCATTTTCTTTTGATTTAACCTTATTTTCAATAATAATATTTATTTCTTTCTTTACGCCGTTTTTTGTAACATAAAGTTTGAAATACAGATCTAATCTCCCATAATTATCTCCTAATGGATGTTCTGTTTCGGAAATTTCAATATTAGTTATATTGTCGAATTCAAGATTTGTAACTTTCTTCTCCTTAATTAGAAAATTTAAAAGAAACTTTAACGGAGAAAAATCCACAGTATCTATCTTACATAATAACCAGTATAAAAATGCAGTGTGAACCTCTTCTAATCTAGAAATTCTTGGAGACATAGATAGTAAAGTTTTCCTTGAATAATATTCATTTATATTTTTTAATTCTATACTTTCATTAGCTTTTTTAATAATTTGAGCTAAATCCATAATAAATCCCTCACTAATCTATGGTCTTCTAATCTTTCTTTTTACCTCTTATATAAATTCCCACCATTAGAATCTATTGCCACAACACATACAAAATTCTCTACTTCTAATTTATGAACCGCTTCTGTGCCCAAATCTTCGTATGCAATTACTTCGCATTTTTTTACCGATTTTGCAATTACAGCAGCAGCTCCACCTATTGCAGCCAAATAAACACTTCCGTATTTTTTCATAAGCTCTACAGTTTCATCTGTTCTAGGTCCTTTGCCAATCATTGCTCTTAAGCCGTCTTTTTAGCATAAATTCAGAATATGCATCCATTCTAATAGATGTTGTTGGTCCACATGAACCAATTACATTTTTATCTTTTTTAGGAGATGGTCCTACATAATATATAGCAGATCCATCTATATCAAATGGAATTGTATCTCCATTTACTATTCTTTTGTGTGCTGCATCTCTTCCTGTATATATAGTTCCAGAAATACTAACAATATCTCCAGCTTTAAGCTTTCTTATGGTTTCTTCGTTTAATGGAGTTTCTAATTTTATCATATAATAACCTCCCCATGACGTGCAGAATGGCAGTTTAGTGTAACAAAGCATGGCATAGAAGCAATATGACATGGTGCATATTCAATATGTACCTCTAGTGCTGTTGTTTTTCCGCCTAATCCTTGTGGTCCAATGTTTAAATCATTTACTTTTTCTAAAATTTCTAGTTCCATTTTTGAATAATTTTCGTTTTTATTTCTTTGCCCTGTTTTTATAAGTAGTGCCTTTTTAGATAAGACCGCTGCATAATCTGCTGTTCCACCACATCCAACACCTACTATAACAGGTGGGCAAGGTTTTCCTCCCGCTTTTTTTACTGTTTCTACAACAAAGTCTACTACACCTTTTGAGCCTTGTGATGGCATAAGCATTCCAAGTCCTGCACAATTTTCTGCGCCGCCACCTTTTGCAAGAAAGTATATCTTAATTTTATCTCCCTTTACAAAATCAAAATATATAATAGCCGGAGTATTGTCCTTAGTATTTACTCTATCGAAAATCGGTTCATCGACAATAGATTTTCTTAAAAAACCTTCTTTATATGCTTGTCTTACACCTTCGTTAATAGCATCGTTTAGGTTTCCTTTAATATAAACCTCTTCTCCTATTTCTACAAAAAACAAAGCAGTTCCTGTATCTTGGCATAACGGAAATTCTTCTTCGTCAGCAATTTTATAGTTTTCTTTACATTGTTCTAATATATATTTAGGTAACTCTTCTTCATTTAAAGCAGCTTTATCAATTGCTTCTTTAATGTCTTTGGGCAAATGATATGCCTTTTCTAAACATAATTTTTTTACACTATCAATAACCTGTTCTACTTGTATTTCCCTCATCTTTTACTCCTTATAAAACAAATAAACTTTAGGACTTTTCATATATTTTATCATATATTTTAGCACATACAAGATGCTTTCATTATAAAACCCTAAAACGCTAAATAAAATTATGGGAAAATAAATAATTATAAATATAGATATTTTAACTATAAGCTCTATACTTATTAAATTTAGTATAAAAAACAATAAACCTCCTACTATTAAGTTAAAAATAGCTGTTGAATAATCTATAAAACCTAGAATTTTATTTTTAAAGCTATAATTTCCTGGAAATATAAATTTCATTATTTACCTCCTGTAATCATACTTCTAAGTCCGGAAGTGCTTGCACTTGTTGTTATAGAAACCCCACCTATAATTTCTTTTAAGATGCTATTAGCTTTAATTAGTGCATATATTCCACCAACAAAAATTATTTTTGAGAACATATCATTTAGAGAAAAATCTAAAGAAAAAACTATTAAAAATATAATTGAAATAAAAACCTGAAGAAAAAGTAAGGATAAAAAGTTTTTAATCCATGCTTTAAATATCCATACTGTAGATGAATTGATTAGCATTAAAATTGCAAAAGGATAAACTAGAATAAATACCTGCACAAGTATATATCGAAGAGAATATGAAAAAACCAAATTTAATAAACCAATAGAAATAAATCCTTTTATAAGCCCATCCATAGAAAAAGCGTTAAAAGTACTTCCTCCAAATAATGTACTAAGGTTTAATCTTTCTATTAAGTATGAAAAGCACATATTATAGCCAAATATTCCTTCTCCTAAACTTCTAATTGCAAGGGAAGTTGTACTAAATAAGAAAATAATTTTTTCACAAATAAAAAATGATGAATTGATTAAAATACTACAAAACAATAATTTAAATACAAATTGTCCGGGCTTTTCTGCTTTACAATAAACCAAGTGCGATAAAAGAAATGTTACTAAATAATATAAAACAAAACCAAATAATAACGAATTACATATTATAATTATATTGTTAATAGAATTTTGTCCCAATATATTTTTAAAAAAATTATTATTTATAATCTCTGAATTGATAAATGTAATTTCATCTAATACCCCATACAAACTATTATCTATAGATGAAAACATATTAGAAAAAAGCGTATTTATTGTGTTTGTTATTGTTTCTGTCATACTTACTGTCGCCGTTTCTTCCACAGTCCTTCCTCCTTATGAAACAATTGCTTTAATTGCATTTAGAATTAAATCTATTACTAATATAAAAGCATAAGAAAACAATGAGCCTCTAATTATTCTCTTGCCAGTTCTTATCTTTTCTTCATCTCCGAAGCTAAATTTTTTCATAAATATTCCTGTCCCTACAGCAACAGCAGCAGCCGGAGTAGAAATATATAGTATCCATTTTTCTATCTCGTCAAATGCTCCTTTTATTGTAGTTACTAGCTTAGGATAAGTAGCCTCTGATATTGTTGGAAATAATAAAAATATAATTAAAAAAATATATAGAAAAACATATAATTTTTTCATAATAAATTCCTCCTTTTTAAATAATTTTATATTTTGATTTTTTAGTATCAATATCTACTTTTTCATTGCTTTTAAAATATGGAATAAGTGAGAGTTTTTGAGGTGGTAAAATTTTTAGTCCATCAGATAAAAAAGATAAACAGAAAAAAGTTTCTAATTCTTGAGTAAAAAAATTAGTATCGTAAACAAAATCGCTTTGAGTATATGTATTTATACTCTCAGACAAACTTGAATTCATAGAACTTAAATTGTTTAGCAAATAATTATAGTTTGTTTCTTTTGCATTTTCAGAAAGGCTATTAGAAGTTTTGATTTTTTCTTCCTTCCCTATCTGCTTTTGAATTTTTTCTATTGTGAATATATCGTCTGTTCTAAACCATAGTTTATTGATTAAATTCTGAATAATTACATTTACAGCAGATTCTTCTTTTAATGTTTTTAGAAACGAAGTGTAACTCTGAGTTGCTACTATGTTAATGCATTTTGCTTCCCTACTTTGTGCAAAAAAATCCGCATCAGTATTAGTTATATATTCGTGAAACTCATCGCTTACAAAAGCTGTGGTTCGGCTATATTTCCCACTACTTAAATTAAACATAACCTCCGCTTGAAAATCTAGTTTTAAGTACGCTGCAATTATTTTAGATAAATTGTTATACTCTGATATATTCATGTTTAATACAACAATTTTTCCCTTAGAAATAAGTTCTTCAAATCCATGGAAATTCAAGTCTTTTTCTTCTGGACAAAAAGTGTTTAAAACATCATAATCTGAAATAAATGTAGATGTAATTCTACTAATTTCAGACTTTAATATAGAAGCGGTTCTGGCGTCTAATGAATTAAATTCTTTCTCGAAGAAATTAAGCGATGTCATTAAATTATACACATCGGTGTTATCTAGCTTTCCTTTTCTAAATTCTTCACGCAAAAATTCTATTTTTTCCATATAATAAGTTGAATTGTTAATTAGATTATGAATTTCTGTAAAATTAACATATCCCTTATTATATAGTCTGCAAATTTTTATACATTCGCAAATAGTTGCCTCTGCTTTATCTAGCCAATACGACTCAGAATTGTTAGGAGAAAACAAAGTAAGCACCGTTTTTAATCTATTTGCAATAACCGTAGGTTTTAAATTTGGCTTGTGTAAAGGGTTATATTTGTATTTTCCGCCAATTTCTATAACAATAACATCATCTGTTCTTCCGTGTTTTTTGGCATATTCTAAAACTTTTCTGTAATAGTTTCCTTTTACGTCTAATAGTAACATTCCAATCTTATCGCTTGGACTTCCAGCCTTGTATTTAATTAACTGCTCTGTAAAAGGATACATACAAGAACTGGTTTTTCCACTTCCAATTGTTCCAGTAACTAATATATTTTGATACATTCCTTTTTCCGGAATAAACACCTTATTGTCGTTTTCGTCTAACCCTATAAATAAATTTAAATCGGATTTAATTATCATAGTCTCTTGTTTTTTATTTTTAGTTTTTTTCTTTTTTCTATTTGAAACTTTATATATTAGAAACGAATAAATTGAATTTGAAATTATTATATCTGCAATTATATTAACTGCTACAGAGGCTATTTTAATCCAAAACCATTGGGTGGGATAATTTTTACATATATCAAATGGATGTACAGCAAATGGGATTATTACTGAATTAGACAGAAAAATAGGATAGAACAAATAAGCAAATATACAAAATAATATACTTACAAAAATTAATATAAAAATAAATCGTTTAAAAATAAGTAAAATACACCTCCTACTACTTTGTTTTTAATTTTAATTTTGAACCTTGTAAACCATGAAATATTTTTAATTCGAAAAAAGAATAAATAGAATAAATTATTACAAAAGAATTAATACTAAGAATTATAAAAAATAGTGTTACAAACATTAACTAATTTTCTTCGCCTCCCTTCAGATTTTAAATTATAGTAATACATAATTTATTTTTTGTCTATACTTTTTATGTAATTCGTGGTAAAATTTATTTCTAAAACATATTAACTACGAAAGGAATGATTTAAATGGTAGAAAAAACAACAACAATAGGTACTTTATTAGAAGAAACTCCTGAAAAAGCAAA
>JAISHG010000081.1 GCA_031262685.1 Lachnospiraceae bacterium
TTTGATAGACTATTTTTATTGTTAAAAATGCAAATAGAATACTTTACAGGCGATACTAAAACTGCGCCAGAGCTTTATGTACCTATAAACAATAATTATTATTCAGGTAAGTTCCTAAAAAAATCTGAAATAAGCAGTATGGAAAACTATTTGTGGCTTTTTACAAAACACTGGCCAGTAATATATGAAGTATATGATTCAAATAATGAATATTCGCTTAATATAATTGGAGAAACTTTTGTATATGAGAATGTAAAAGCAAAATATAAGATGTTACTTAAACAAAAAGACGAAGCGATAGATTCTTATAACTATGTAAAAGCTTTGTTTGTAATGCAAACCGAACTTAAAAATCATTATATTTTTAAGAGCAAAATCAATTTTAATAATGAAATAGAGTTCTTTTACAATAATAAAAAAATTGAATATTCAAAGCTACCAGATTTTATTACAGAGGAATATGCTGTTTTAAGTAGTCAAAAAGAAAACTTCAAATTGGATTACGAAAAAAAGAATGAAGAATTGAAAGAATTAAAAGCTCAAGTTAGAGGAAAAGAAAAAGAGTATTTAGAAAAACAAAAGCAAATAGCAACTTTTTTAGAATGTAAAAAAACATTCCTAGGAAAAGTGAAGTACTACTTTAAAAAGAAAAAGGAAAAGGTAGAAACTCTAGAAGAACAAGAGGAATTAACACAAGAAGAACAAGTAAATTCTCTAGAAGAAAAAGCTAAAAAGTATTATACAATAGAAGATTTGGTTTTATTGCATTACTACATAGATAAAGAAGAAAAGAAATTGAAAGATGCCGATATGGATATTTCGGCGCAAAAAGAGAAACTTGTTAGTTTATCTAGTAAAGTGAAAAATGCTAATACATATATAAGTGAAATAGAAAGTCATAAAAAAAGCATATTTGAATTTTGGAGATTTGCAAGTAAAGACGAAACAAAGCTCCTTGAAGCGGGAGAAGATAGTAAAAAAGAGGATAATAAAAAAATCAAAAAAGTATTTGATTTTAAAATGGATTTTGAACAAATGGGTATAGCAGCAGATACTATTCAAGAAACAAGTCTAACTAAGGAAGAGCTAGATAGTGTTTATTTGGCGAATATTGATGTGCTAGACACATTAAATAATATGAGTAATATAGAACAGCTATATAGCAATTTAAAAAATAAGCAAGATTCAAAACCTAGTATAGATAATATTTTTGGAAGCATAAGCGATAATTCATCTGGTTTTATAGGAAACAAGAAACATAGGGAAGTAAAAAAAGATAAATTTAAAATTTTGGAGTTTACGAGAAACACTACGCTAGAGGAGTTAAAAGAAAAACTAGAAGATGTAAGTAAAAATTTGAAAAGTGCATGTAATAAAATAAAATCATTATACGATATGAATATATATGCTTTTTCAAAAGAACCAAAAAGTAAAGAATATACCAAGTATTCGATGAATGTGCAAGAACTTTTCGCAAAAACTGCAATCAATTCAAATACATTAGATTTGTATAAAATATCTATAAAAGAAAACATGCCACTTGTATATTTTTCTAATTTAGCATTTTATGATAATTACAATAAAACATTACCTAAAGGAATGAACCTAAGCGAAGATGTTTTACTAGACAATAGTATGTACGAGTTTGAACTAAAAAATGAAATCCAATTTGTAACAAATATGTATAATGAAAAATGTGAAAAACCAATAAATGTAACAGTACATGAATATGACGTGAAATTAAAAAAATAAATATATGGGAAATACCATTTTTAATACGGGCTTGTAGGGGCGCATGATTGCGCCCTCTTTCAAGAATATCAAAATCCGCCCGACAAAGGTTTTAAAACATCTTAAAAATTTTCTTCTCTTCTTTTAACCATATAATACCAAGCAAGAGCAGCTATTATTGCTACTGTAATTCCTACTATTACCCAAGTCCAAGTGTTAGACATAAAATTGTTTGCTGAAGTTGCAGTTCTTGTTGCTTCATAGGTACCAGTTCTTGATGTATTAGCTACAGTATTTGTAAGATTTTCAGCCATGTTTCCGGCAGCTTCTCCTGCGTTTTGTATGGTATTTCCTGCATTTTGTGCACCTTCAGTAACCATATTTGCACCATTTTGCATAGATCCTTCTACATTGTTTGTAGCATTTTGCATGGTACTGCTTAAATCTCTCATAATGTTTTCGGCATTTGTAGCGTGTGTATAAGAAAATGTTCCAATTAGAAGCATAACGCACAAAACAGTTATTGTAATTAAAAATTTCTTTATCATAAAAAACGTCCTTTCCATAAAAATAATGAGGGGAATAAAAAATAATCTCCCTCATTAGTATTTGAATAAAAAAATTAAATATTCTAACTAAAATATGTATTTTGTGGAAAAAACAATTACATATTTTTTAATCTAAACAAAATTGCGAGTCCCAGTAATATTAGTATTACTCCAACAACAATTAAAAGTATATATAAAATATTTGTAAGTCCAAGTTCCGATTCTGGTAAGCTATCGTATGTTGTTACAACTTGAGAGGTTGAATTTGTAGCTAATAAAACTGGCGCGCACAAATTTAGTATTAACATAAATATAAATAATAAGATTAAAATTTTTTTTGTTTTCATAATCATTAGTATTGCCTCCTAAAAATAAATTATTACATTTAATATATATAACAAATATAAATATTTGTCCACAACATAATTTTTTTAAGGCTATTTTCTTGAAAGAACTAGCTCATATGTGTTATACTAAAACTCAAAATAATAGGGGGGCTTTAGTATGTGCGAAAACTGTAATCATAAACTAAACGATAAATATAATCCAAAAGAATTTGAGGAGAAAATTTATAAAAATTGGGAAGAAGAAGGCTTTTTCAAACCAAGTGGAGATAAAACCAAAGAGAGCTTTTCTATATCTATGCCACCTCCTAATATTACAGGTAAGCTTCACATGGGTCACGCCTTAGACAATACTATACAGGATATTTTAATAAGATATAAAAGAATGTGCGGATACAATACTTTGTGGGTTCCAGGTACAGACCACGCATCAATTGCAACAGAAGCAAAAATAGTAGAAACTTTAAAAAAGCAAGGTATTAAAAAAGATGATTTAGGAAGAGATGAATTCTTAAAGAAAGCTTGGGAATGGAAAAAAGAATACGGCGGAACAATAACGCACCAATTAAGAAAATTAGGTGCTTCTTGTGATTGGACAAAAGAACGATTTACAATGGACGAAGGACTTTCTAAAGCTGTAAAATATGTATTTGTAGATTTATACAAAAAAGACTTAATCTACAAAGGAAAAAGAATGATAAATTGGTGTCCTACATGTAATACATCAATATCTGATGCAGAGGTTGAATATGAAGAAGAGCCAACACATTTATGGCACATAAAATATAAAATTACTGGAACAGAAGATTATTTAACAGTAGCTACAACAAGACCAGAGACAATGCTTGGAGATACGGCAATTGCAGTAAATCCAAAAGATGAAAGATATAAAGGTATAATAGGAAAAACGTGTATTTTACCTATTATGAATAAAGAAATTCCAATAATAGCAGACGAATTTGTAGAAATGGATTTCGGTACAGGATGCGTAAAAATAACACCAGCACACGATATGAACGATTATCAAGCTGGGTTAAAACACAACTTGGAAATAATAGAAGTGTTTGACGAAAACTTTAAAATGGCAGATTTAGTTCCTGAATACAAAGGAATGGATATATATGAAGCAAGAGAAAAAATAGTAGAAAAACTAGAAGAGTTAGGAAACCTAGAAAAAACAGAGGACTATACTCATAATGTTGGAAAATGCTACAGATGCCACAATACAGTAGAGCCTAAAATATCTGAGCAATGGTTTGTAAAAATGAAACCTTTAGCAGAGCCAGCAATAAAAGCTGTAAAGACTGGGGAAACAAACTTTATTCCAGAAAGATTCGATAAAACATATTTTAATTGGATGGAGAACATACAAGATTGGTGTATATCTCGTCAATTATGGTGGGGACATAGAATTCCTGCATATTATTGTAAAGATTGCGGTAAAACTATAGTATCGTTTGAAGAACCAAAAGAATGTGACAAATGTGCTAGCAAGAATATTTATCAAGATGAAGACACCTTAGATACATGGTTTAGTTCAGCGCTTTGGCCATTTTCAACATTGGGTTGGCCAGAAAAAACAGACGATTTAAACACATTCTACCCCAATAATGTTTTAGTAACAGGCTACGATATAATATTCTTCTGGGTAGCTAGAATGATATTTTCTGGAATAGAATACATGAAAGAAGTTCCATTTAAAGATGTCCTTATACATGGTATAATTAGAGATTCGCAAGGTAGAAAGATGTCTAAGAGTTTAGGAAATGGAATAGACCCATTAGAAATAATAGAAAAATACGGTGCAGATGCATTAAGATTTTCTTTGTTATTAGGAACAACTCCAGGAAACGACATAAGATACATGCCAGAAAAATTAGATTCAGCAGGAAACTTTGCAAACAAAGTATGGAACGCAGCAAAATTCGTACTAATGAATTTAGAAGATTACGATGTTAATTCTCAAGTTGGAGAGTTGTTATACGAAGACAAATGGATATTATCTAAACTAAATACATTATGCAAAGAAGTTGCGTTAAACATAGAAAAATACGAGATAGGAATAGCATTAGATAAAATATATAGTTTTATTTGGGATGAATTCTGCGATTGGTATATAGAAATAGTAAAACCAAGACTATACGATAAAGAAAACTCATCTAGAAAAACAGCGCAATATGTATTAAATAAAGTGCTTTGCGACTCATTAAAACTATTACATCCATTTATGCCATTTGTAACAGAAGAAATATATACGAATTTATATAATTCAGACAAAACAATAATGTTAGCAAAATATCCAGAGTACGAAGAAACGTTAAACTTCAAAGTAGAAGAAGAAAACATCGAGCAAATAAAAGAAGTAATAACTGGAATAAGAAATATAAGAACGCAAATGAACATACATCCATCAAAAAAATCTAAACTAATATTTATCACAAAAAAATACAAAAACGTAATAGACGCATCAGAATTATTTATAAAAAAACTAGGCTTTGCGGATAATATAGAAATAAAAGAAGACAATAAAGGGATAGAGCCAAATGCAATAAACATAGTAACTTCCGAACTAGAAGTATTTATACCATTTGAAGATTTAGTTGATATAAACGAAGAAATAGAAAGACTAGAAAAAGAAAAATCTAAAATACTAATAGAAAAAGAAAAAACAGACAAAATGTTATCAAACGAAGGCTTTATACAAAAAGCACCAGAAGCAAAAATAAAAGAAGAAAAAGAAAAATTAGCAAAATTCAACGAAATGATTGCCACAATAGAAGACAGAATCAGAACAATTAAAATGTAATGTAAATTAAAGATGTATGATAATTTTACTTAAAAGCTAGAAAGTAGCCACGTAGCGTGTCGGATAATACTTTTCGAGCAACGAGGAGAAAAGTTTTCATCCGACTAAAGCTAAAAGTGGCGGAAATATACATTATGTGGCATTACATACTTATTTTAAATTAGAAAGGACAGATTGTGATGTTTGGCTTCGGACAAGATATAGGAATAGATTTAGGAACTGCAACTGTAATTGCATATGTAAAAGGGAAAGGCATTGTCCTAAGAGAACCTTCTGTTGTTGCTGTAAACAATATAACAGGAGAAGTCCTTGCAGTTGGACAAGAAGCAAGAAGAATGTTAGGAAGAACCCCCGGAAACATTGTAGCAACAAGACCTTTAAAAGACGGTGTTATATCAGACTATACAGTTACAGAAAAAATGCTAAAATATTTTATAAACAAAGTTTGCGGAAAATTCATATTCGCACCTAGAATAATGATATGTATTCCATCGCAAGTTACAGAAGTAGAGAAAAAAGCCGTTATAGATGCAGCATGCCAAGCAGGAGCAAGAAAAGTTTATCTAATAGAGGAACCAATTGCAGCTGCTATTGGAGCAAACATAGACATATCAAGACCATGTGGGAACATGATAGTAGATATTGGCGGAGGAACAACAGATATAGCAGTTATTTCGTTAGGTGGCTCTGTTGTTAGTACATCACTTAAAATAGCGGGAGATAAATTAGACGAATATATAGTAAAATACATTAAAAAGAAGCACAATATGATAATTGGAGAAAGAACAGCAGAAGATATAAAAATAAATATAGGTTGCGTTCATCCTAAAATACAAGACTTAGAAATGGATGTGCGCGGAAGAGACTTAATAACAGGACTTCCAAAGACAATAAAGGTTCTTTCGAGTGAAATGCAAGAAGCACTAGAAGAACCAGCAAACATGATAGTAGAAGCGGTTCATTCTGTTTTAGAAAGAACACCTCCAGAACTTGCGGCAGACATAAGTGACAGAGGAATATATATGACAGGTGGAGGATGCCTAATAGATGGATTAGACAAACTTATACAAGAAAAAACGGGAATAAACGTTACAGTAGCAGAAGATTCGGTGTTATGTGTGGCATTAGGAACAGGAAAAGCATTAGACAATTTAGATTTCCTAGATGGAAAAAAAGCAAACAGATTTTAATCTGTTTCTTTTTTTGGGAGAATTTTATACATATTGTTTTTCTATAAGGAATTTGTATTGTGTAGGGGCGCATGATTGCGCCCGAACTAATTAGGAATACCAATCTATATTGTAATGTCAACACAAAAAACTAATCCTTCTTCTTTGTTCCTAATAAATACGATGCAAAGAAACCTAATATCATTAGTAAAATAGATATTGCAGATGCCATGTTAAGTGCTAGAACGCAAGATTCATTTAGTACGCTAGGAATTATAGAAATAAACAATCCAAATATTATAGAAAATGTGATGCTATAATGTTTCTTTAGCAAAAAGTTCATAATAAATGATATTGAAATAACTCCAACAATTACACCAACAGCTACAAAGGCTAAAACGTAAATATTGATGCTATCTAATGCAGAAACGAAGCCTTCGTAAAAACCGAAAACAGACAATATAACAGAATTATCTATTCCAGGAACTGTTGCAGATGCAGCAAATGTAAATCCCATAAAAAAGCTTTGTGGTGGAGCAGGATTATCTACTTGTGGAAATAAGCCTTTGCCTAAAAAAAGTAGTAAAAGACCTGCTAATACTGCAAACGCAATAAGTATATGATATATGTTTTTGAAATCTTTTTTCTTTACTTCTTTATAAAACAAAGGAAGAGTACCAATAACAAGACCTAAAAAAGTAAATCGAGTATACATTTCGTAACGTTCTAATAAAAAATTTACAATTTTACTAAATAAAAGAACACCACTTACCATACCCAAGCCAATTGGTATTAAAAATAGTAAGTCGTTCTTAAAATTCTTAAATGTAAATAAATTTCGAATTGTTTCAATAACTTTTTCGTATAGTCCGAAAATAACCATTAAAACACTGCCACTTAATCCAGGTGTAATTCCGCCAATACCAATAAGAATACCCTTTAAAAAATTAAACATAAAAATTTACTTCCTTTCGCATTTTACTTTTGTAATTAAAATATATGTGACTATACTATTTTATAATATATAAAATGTCAATCTTAGAAAATTTATTTAAAAGAGATTTTTTTCTTAAAAGTGTAAAATCACAATTTTAAGTTATGTAGGGGCGTGGTTGGTTGTAGGGGCGTATTGCATACGCCCTGACCCGTTAGAAAGACCAAACTCCGCCCTAGCTAATATTGACATTTGATTATTTTTAGAATTAAAATATAGTATAAAAATTAGAAATAGAGGAGAACAAATGGTAGCAGAAATTATAATAAACAGTAACGCAAAAGATTTAAATAAACAGTTCGATTATTTTGTTCCTGCAGAGCTTGAAAATCAGATAAAAATTGGGAATAGAGTTTTTGTGCCATTTGGAAAAAACGGAGTTAAAGAAGGTTATGTTGTTTGCTTAAAAGAAAAATCGACTTTTGCAACTAAAAACATATTACGAATAGAGGATAACTTTCTTTCGGATTTTAATATAAACCTTGCTAAGCTAATGGCAAGAAGATATTTTTGCAATGTGTCTGATTGCATAAAACTAATGTTACCTCCGGGGAGTAGTTCTAAAAATATAAGCAGTAGAGCAAAGGCGAAAATGGCGGATTTTGTTTACTTAAACAAAAATAAAAATGAAATAAATTCTGAAATAGAAAATGGCACTATTAAAAATCCAAAACAAATAAGAGTGTTAAATGTGCTATTTCAAAACGATGAAATATACATACTAGATTTAGAAAGACTTGCGGATAGCACACGAGCAACAGTTAAAGGCTTAGAAAAAAAAGGATACATAGAGATAAGGCAAAAGGCTATAGAGAGAAATCCGTTAATAAACAAAGAAGTTAAAAGGGATACAGCACTTAAATTTACAGATGAACAACAAAAGGTTTATGACTCAATAAGTAAAGATATTGAAAACAACGTGCATTCTCAAAATCTTATTTATGGAATTACGGGTTCTGGAAAAACAGAAATATATTTGCAACTTATAGATGCTTGCTTAAAGCAAGGGAAAACTGCGATAATGCTAGTTCCGGAAATTTCTCTAACGCCACAAATGATAAACAGATTCCTAGCCAGATTTGGGGATGTAGTAGCAGTTCTTCACAGTAAACTTATGTTAGGAGAACGTTACGACCAATGGCAAAAGATAAGTGAAGGTAAGTCTAAAATTTTAATAGGTGCAAGGTCAGCTATTTTTGCGCCAATAAAAGATTTAGGAATAATAATAATAGATGAAGAGCACGACTCTTCGTACAAATCTGAATCGACTCCAAGATACAGTGCAAAAGATTTAGCAAAATATATTTGTGCACAAAACAACATTCCGCTAGTATTAGGAAGTGCTACGCCAGATGTAAAAACTTTTTACGATGCCAAAAGTGGGAAAATAAATTTATTTACTTTAACAAAAAGAGCAAATGAATCTAGTCTTCCTAAAGCTACAATTGTAGATTTAAGAAAAGAACTTGCCATAGGAAATAAATCTATGATAAGTGGTTTGCTAAAGAGTAAAATAGAAGAAAATATAAAAAACAAAAAGCAAACAATACTATTTTTGAATAGAAGAGGGTACTCTAGCTTTATAATGTGTAGAGAATGTGGCTTTACTGCAAAATGTAAAAACTGTAATATAAGTCTTACATATCATATTGGAGAAAATAAATTAAAGTGTCATTACTGTGGCTTTGAAACGAAGCCTCTTAAAACCTGTCCTGTGTGCAAAAGTGAAAAAATCAAATACTTTGGCATAGGAACAGAAAAATTAGAAAATGAGATAAAATCTATGTTTCCGGAAGTTGCTACTATAAGAATGGACATAGACACTGTAACCAAAAAGAATTCACATGAAGAAATATTAGAAAAATTCAAAAAAGATAATATAGACATATTAATTGGAACTCAAATGGTAGTTAAAGGTCATCATTTTCCTAACGTAACTTTAGTAGGAATTATTGCCGCAGATAGTAGTTTGGGGATAGAAGATTATAGGGCTAGCGAAAGGACATTTCAAATACTAACTCAAGTTGCAGGAAGAGCTGGTAGAGAAGAAACTGCGGGAGAAGTTATAATACAAACATATAACCCAGATAACTTTAGCATAGAATGTGCAAAGGAGCAGAACTACGATATGTTTTACGATGCAGAAATAATGCTTCGAAAAACCTTGAAATATCCTCCGTTTTGCGACATATTGCTTTTTAATATAATAGGAAATAATGAAGTGGAAGTAAAAAAACTAGCAGAAAAATTTTATAGAATTTTAACAAGAAATTCACTAGAAAAAATGCTTTTACTAAAACCGCTTCCGTCACCAATAAGTAAAATAAAAAACAAGTACAGATGGAGAATACTTGCCAAATGTAAATTTAGTAATTCTGTAATAGATATAATAAATAAAAGTCTGAAGGAATGCTATGCTAATAGTAACAATAAATCTAGCATTATTGTTGATGTAAATCCTAATAATATGATATAATTTTTTAGTATTGCGGAAGGAGAGAAATAAGAACATGGCAATAAGAATAATTAGAGTATCTGGAGACGAAATATTAACTAAAGTAGCTAAAAAAGTAGATGAAATAGATGAAAAAGTAAAAGAATTAGTAAAGGACATGATAGAAACTTTGCATCACTACGATGGAATTGGACTTGCAGCAACTCAAGTTGGAATATTAAAAAGAATAGCGGTAATAGATTTATACGAAGAAGGAAAAGAGCCATTTGTACTAATCAACCCAGAGATTATAAGCTCTGAAGGAGAACAAACAGTAGACGAAGGGTGTTTGAGCTTTCCTAACCAATTTGCCAAAGTAGTAAGACCGAAAAAAGTAGTAATTAGAGCGCAAGATATAGATGGTAATTACTGTAGACTAGAAGCCGAAGAGCTTTTAGCGCAAGCAATTGCACATGAAGTAGACCATTTAAATGGAGAATTATTTGTAAATAAAGTAATTCCAGGAACTTTAGAAACTATCACAGAAAAGCCAAAAGAAGATGCAAAAAAGCTATTAAAGAGAAAGGAAGAATAGAATGTTAAATATTTTATTTATGGGAACGCCAGATATAGCTAAAGATGCATTAGAAGAAGTCTACAAAAATAAATACAATATAATTGGTGTAGTAACAGCAGTAGATAAGCCAAAGGGTAGGGGAATGAACTTGTGTCCAACTCCTGTAAAAGAATACGCACTAGAAAAAAATCTTAAAATATATCAACCAGAAAAAGTAAAGGGAAACGAAGAATTTATAAAAGAGATAAAACAGCTAAATCCAGATATAATTTGTATTGTTGCATATGGAAAAATAATTCCAGCCGAAATAATAAATATACCTAAGTATGGAGCAATAAATGTACACTACTCATTGCTTCCAAAGTATAGAGGTTCAGCTCCAATACAATGGCCAGTAATAAATGGAGATGCCACGACAGGAGTTACAAGCATTTATATAAACGATGTTGTAGATGGCGGAGATATAATACTTCAAAAAGAAACTACAATTGGAGAAAATGAAACAACAGGAGAGTTGTGGGAAAGAATATCAAAACTAGGTGCAGAATTACTAATTGAAACCCTAAAACAAATTGAAAGTAATTCGGTGGTAAGAAAAAAGCAAAACGAAGAAGAAGCTACACTAGCGCCGATGTTATACAAAGAAATGGGAAATATAGATTGGAGTGCAAAAACAGCAAGTCAAATTAAAAACTTAGTAAGAGGCTTAAACCCAATAATGGGCGCATATACTTATTTAAACGGGAAAAAGTTAAAAATTTGGAAAGCACAAGTAATAGAAAACGAAGATTTGGGAAATAACATATCTCTAGAAACTAAAGTAGAGGGAGAAGTAGTATATGTAGATTCTAAAAAAGGAATATACGTAAAAACACTAGATAAAATTCTTTTAATTCAAGAGATTCAAGCCGAAAATTCAAAGAAAATGGATGCACCAGATTTCCTTAGGGGAAACAAAATTGAAATAGGTGAGATTTTTAAAAATACATTGTAAAATTTGAACCTTATTGGTATACTATTTATGAAATAAAATAATGAAAATAAGAAAGGAATGATATATATGGAAAATCAAGAAGGAAATGAACCAAAGGAAGAAATAACAATTAATTCAGATATTTCAGATGAAATAAAAATAGCAGATGACGTTGTTGCAGTAATTGCCGGAGTCGCAGTTTCAGAAGTGCCTGGTGTTGCAGGAATGTCTGGAGGATTCGCGGGAGGAATATCAGAAGTATTTAGCGGAAAAAAGAATTTGGCAAAAGGAATAAAAGTAGAAGTAGGAGAAACAGAAGCTAAAATAGACGTAAACATAATAGTAGAATATGGCACAAGAATACCAGATGTAGCATTCGAAATACAAAACAGAGTAAAAAAAGCAGTAGAATCAATGACAGGGCTAAAAGTAATAGCAGTAAACGTACACGTACAAGGAGTAAGTGCCTTAACAGAAAAACAAGACGAACCAGAAGAAAAGAAGGAAATTTAATTTGTAATAATGATGTAATGGAACAATATGTTCGTAGGGGCGGGGTTCGTTGTAGGGGCGTATTGCATACGCCCTGACCCGTGAGAAAGACCAGGGTTCCGCCCTATAAAACAAAAAATCAATTATTAAGAAGGAGAGAAACAAATGAAATTTTTAGATAAATTAGCATTAGCAATATTTTCAATAATAATTTTCGCAGTATCAGCAATATCAATAATAATAGTATTTGGTTGGCTAAACCTAGATATAATAAACGACGTACTAAAATATATTTTTACCCAAGAACCAGTTTCAAATATCACACTAGGTGTAAGCATATTCTTATTATTACTATCTTTAAAATGCATATTTTTTAGTACAAGCTCACCAAGTAATTCTGGTTCAAGAGATGGAATTTTATTAGAAAATGATAACGGAAAACTATTAGTATCAAGAGATACATTAGAGAATCTATCAACAAGTGTTGCAAAAACTTTCGAGAGTACAGAAAACGTAGTAAGCAGAGTAACAGTAGATAAAGATGGCAAACTTATAATCTATATATCTTTACAAGTAAAAACAGATGCCATAATAAAAGACTTATCAGCAAATTTACAATCAAAAATTAAAGCAACAATAAAAGAATCGTTAGACTTAGATGTAAAAGAAGTTAATCTTAAAGTAAAAAATATTGCTACTGCAAAAAATCCACAAGTAGCAAATGTTGAATAAAACACATTAGAGAGGGATGAGTTCTATGAAAGAGTTTGTAATGGAATATAAGGGAGCTATAATCGGTGCAGTAATTGCATTACTTATAATTATTACTGGACTAGACAGACTAATATTTGGTGCGGTAGTTGTTGTAATTGGAATGTTTGTAGGGAATTTTGTTCAAAGAAACAAAGAAGAAGTAAAAGAGAAATTAAAAAAATTTATAGATAGAATGTAGTGAAAGGGATTAGTAATGACTAGATCAGAAGCAAGAGAAGAAGCATTTAAATTTTTATATGAGATAGAGATTCAAAAAGATACAAGTAGCGAGCAAATTGAATTGTTTATAGAAAACAACGAAATAGAAGATGAAATGGCAAAAGAGTATATAAACGATATGGTAGTAGGAATAGAAAAAAATTCCGAAACAATATTATTAGAAATATCTAAAAATTTAAAAGAAGATTGGCAAATAGATAGAATTTCTAAAATAAACATGGCACTTTTAAAACTTGCTATATACGAAATCAAATATAAAGATTTACCATATAAAGTTGTAATAAACGAAGTTGTTGAACTTGCAAAAAAATATGGAGAAGATACATCACATAGCTTTATAAATGGAGTGTTAGCAAGCGTAATAAAAGATATATAAAGAGGGATGAAATGAGACCAGAACCAATTTCTGTAACCGAATTAAATAAATATATAAAAGACAAAGTAGCAAGTGATGAGTTTTTAAACAATGTTTTTATAAAGGGAGAAATCTCTAATTTTAAACATCATTATACTGGACATATGTATTTTACACTAAAAGATGAAAGCAGTTTAATAAAATGTATAATGTTTAAAGCCAATACAGCTACTTTAAATTTTATGCCAAAAGACGGAATTAAGGTTCAAATACTAGGAACAGTTGCAGTTTTCGAAAGAGATGGAGTATATCAGGTATATTGCAAAGCAATGCAGGAAGATGGAATTGGAAGTCTTCATAAAGCCTACGAAGAGCTTAAATTAAAATTAGAGAAAAAAGGATATTTTGCTCAATCGCATAAAAAGAAAATACCATATATGCCAGAAACAATTGGAGTTTTAACATCTCAAACAGGTTCTGTAATACGAGATATAATAAATGTATCTACTAGG
>JAISHG010000005.1 GCA_031262685.1 Lachnospiraceae bacterium
TTATATTTCTCTTCTACCTTCTAAAGCTTTTGCTAACGTAACTTCGTCTGTATATTCTAGGTCTCCACCTACAGGTATACCATGTGCAATTCTTGTTACAGAAATACCTAACGGTTTTATTAGCTTAGATAAATATATTGCTGTTGCTTCTCCTTCTACTCTTGGATTTGTTGCTAAAATAATTTCATTTATTTTACTACTATTTATTCTATTTAATAATTCTTTAATTTTTATATCATCTGGTCCTATTCCATTCATTGGAGAAATAGAACCATGTAATACATGATACACTCCTT
Organism: Lachnospiraceae bacterium; assembly: GCA_031262685.1. Taxonomy (GTDB): domain Bacteria; phylum Bacillota; class Clostridia; order TANB77; family CAG-508; genus CAKPQL01. The sequence continues at coordinate 297 of JAISHG010000005.1, forward strand.
TAAATTCATGAGTTTTTTCCATTGCTATAACATCTTTTACATCTTCAACTACACAAATAATACTGCTATCCCTTTTAGGGCTATTACAAATTGGACATGGGTCTGTATCCGATATATTAAAGCACTGCGAACAGTATCTTAAATTCTTCTTTGCGCTTAATATAGACTCAATAAATTCTTTTGTATCTTCTTCATTTAAATCCAGCATATGAAAAGCTAGTCTAGTAGCCGTTTTATGCCCTATGCTAGGTAATTTTTCAAAACTTTCAATTAGTTTTTCTATTGAAGGAGAATAATACGACATACTTTTACCTCTTACATTAATCCGGGAATATTATATTTCCCCATTTGGCTTGCTTGTGCTTCATCTACTTTTCTAAATGCATCGTTAATACATGTAATTATTAAATCTTGTAGCATTTCTACATCGTCTGGGTCTACTACATCTTTACTTATACTTATTTGTTTTAACTGCTTAGTTCCAGAAACCTTTACATTTATTGCTCCTCCACCAGCAGTAGATTCAAATTCTTTTGCTCCTAATTCCTCTTGAGTTTTCTCTACATCTGCTTGCATCTTTTTTGCTTCTTTCATTAATTGTCCAATGTTCATTCCGCCAAATCCTCCCATGCCTCCTGGGAATCCACCTCTTTTACCCATTTTAAAATCCTCCTTTATGATTTTTATAAATGACAAATTTTACATATCTACAATGTTTAATTCATTTCCGAATAGCATTTTCTAAAGCATTATTTATTACTTGCGGTTCATCAATACTAGGATTTTTTGCATCAACAAACTTTATTCGCATTGGCTTTCCTTCTTCTATAGATACAAGTCTTTCCAGCTCTTGTACGTTTTCATGTTTTTCTAAAACAGCTTTGGCAAAACTTGTTAATCCCTTTGGAAACTCCACTAATACGGTCATATCATCTTTTAACACTGCTTCTGTACTTAGTAAGTTAGTGTATATCATTATTTTTCCATCTTGCTTTAGTTTATTTATTACATTATTCCAATATGGAGCCCCTGCTTTATTTGCTTTTGGTTTTGGACTACCGGTTATTGGCAATGCTGACGTTTGAGAAGGGTCGCCTAAGGACCCGGGCCCCTACAGATTCTGTTTCTTCTTGTACAGAATTATGCGCCCTTACAGGTTTTGTTTGGGAAGGGCGAACGGATTCCTCACCGCCGACCCTTACAGGGTTTGATTTTGTCTGGGATGGGCGCGAGTCGGTCTTTCCTACGATGGATTTTTCTTGGGCTGGGTCATGCGCCCCTACATTAGATAATTTTACAATTGTTGCTTCTACTAAAATGGCTTTTTGTGATGAATATTTTATTTTACTTTCTAATTCAGATAAGTCATTTATCAAACTAAAAAGTCGTTCTTTGGAAATATTTTTACTAAGTTCACTTATCGTACTTATTTCTGCTTCTGTATATAGCTCTAAATAGTTGGTACATTTATACATTAATATGTCTTTTATGTATTTTATAATTTCCCAAATAAAGTTCTCTAAATCTTTTCCTTCATTTACTATTTCATTTACTGCTTTCAGTGCTTCAATTGTATTACAAGAAAAAATTTCTTTTGTTAATTTAGATACATATTCTAATTTAGGAATTCCTACCAATTCTTTAACGGTATCTTCATTAATTTCGTTACTGTTTTCTTGCAAACATCTTTCCAAAATGCTTATTGCGTCTCGCATTCCGCCTTCTGCAAGAATTGCAATTGTTTTTACTGCATTCTCGGTTATTTCTATTTTACTGTCTTTAACTATAACATTTAATCTAGAAATAATTTCTGATGTCGGAATTCTTTTAAAGTCAAATCTTTGACACCTAGAAAGAATTGTTGCTGGCAACTTTTGAACTTCTGTTGTTGCTAAAATAAATTTTACATGCTCTGGTGGTTCTTCTAATGTCTTTAAAAGAGCATTAAATGCACCAGTAGATAACATATGAACCTCGTCTATTATATATACTCTATATTTTGCAAGAGTAGGTAAAAAATTCACTTCTTCTCTTATTAGACGTATATCGTCCACACCATTATTAGATGCAGCATCCATTTCCACAATGTCTGTAAGTGAGCCATTTATAGCTGCTTTGCAAATTTCGCATTCGTTACATGGTTCTCCATCTTGTGGGTTTAAGCAATTAATTGCTCTTGCCCAAATCTTAGCAGTAGATGTTTTCCCAGTTCCTCTACCACCATTAAATAAGTATGCATGTCCGACCCTACTAGATGTAATTTGATTTTTTAATGTTTTTATAATATGGTCTTGCCCATATATTTCACTAAATTTAGTTGGTCTATATTTTCTATATAGTGCTGTATAAGACATTTTTTCTTGCCCCCCAAAACAGATACTTAAATGACAATTGACTTTTCTATGGAGAATAATTTCACATAAATTACTTGTTTATTGCTGCTTCCTTCCGGACCTGACAAGGTTCACAGGCTCATTATTGAATTACTCTCCATACAAAAGTCAAAATAGACATGTTTGATTATATATTAGGTTTTTTATTTTATCAATCATTTTTTCGAAATGTTTTCATCTATCTATAGGGCGTATGCGATACGCCCCTACAGCATACATTTATTCTTCTTATATTACCCAATATAGACAACAAATACTTATTCCTAAAATTTAAACAAATATTTTATTAACACGCCATATACTTCTGGTCTATCGACAATTCCTTTTCTTTCAATCATTTTTTCTATTTCCATTAAATCTGTAAATTTTATAGCTTGAACTTCTGATTCTTGAAAATTTAAGACTCTATCATCTAATCCAAAGGCTCTTAAAATAAATAAATCATAAAATTGTCTTTCTATATAATCTTCTCGTATAACCTGTTCTTTTCTAAATGAATACATATATCTAAAATCTTTTATTTCTGTTTTATACCCAAGCATAACAGATACTTCTTCGTTTATTTCTCTTGCCGCTGCAGATAACGAATCTTGCCCAGTAGATAAATGTCCTGCCACAGAAATATCCCACATTCCTGCATTTTTATCTTTATTATTACTCCTTTGTTGTAGTAGAATTTGATTATTCTCATTTACTATTGCTACAACTATTGATCTATGCCATAAACCTTTTTTATGAACTTCGCTTCTTGGTAATATTTCTCCTGTTAGTACTCCATTCTCATCCAACACGTCAATTAATTCTTCCATACTTTTACCCTCCTAGCGGTGCGCTTACTTCTCTCTAACTTCTTAAAAATTATATCATGTTTTTCTGTATTTTTATACTTTATAGAAGAATTTTTTAATGTTTTTATTTTGCAATAGTACATTCACTTTTAAATTTATCTATTTCATTTTCCCATAATGGAATTCCAGTATAGTCTATATCCAGTTTTCCGAGATTCTAACAAAGTTAAAGCCGAGCCCATTTCCGGCACTTTACCGAACTATAATACTCTTTGGCACATAGTATATTTTCTTTTCATTATAAGCCATACATTCTAAAAAGTTCTTGCTCTCTCCAACAAGATGAAAATACGTAGAATTTGGTAGTTCTTTAAATAAACTATAGGAATTACATTTTTGCAAATAATCCTGTAAATCGTGTAAGAAATCATCTATAAAAGTGTTTTCTATTGTACTGTGTAATGCTTTATCTAGACTTGTAACGGTATTTTCTAAAAAATCATACAATTTATTAGACATATGTATCATCCTTTCAAATAAGATAAATTTGTGATATGTTAAAAATGAGGTGAAAATATGAAAACCTTTCGACAAATAGTAATTACAATATTTTTTGTTGCATTATTTTCTTTAAATGTGTACGCAACTGGCGGAAATATAACAGGATACAAAGATAAAAATTCAGATAAAATTACACTATATAATGGAAAATATTATGGCTATCATAATGAAAATGGTGTTAGGCATTACCACGAGTTAGAATGGAATGAAGTAAATCAAAGATGGCAGATACTAAAGCCAGCTGTATATTATGATGCACACTTTAATATTATTGATAGATTTAATGATGAAGACAGTGAAAAATTCGAAGTGAAATTTGTAGAAACTGTAGATGGAGACACTGCAGATTTTGAACTAAACGGAGAAGTAATACGAGTACGATTTTTAGGAATAAACACAAGAGAAACTGTAGCACCAAATAAGCCTGTAGAAGCTTGGGGGAAAGCTGCAAGTGATTTCACAAAAAATGCTTTACAGAATGCAAATAAAATAGAAATAGAATATGATAAAAGTGCAAATAAAAAAGATAAATATGACAGACATTTAACTTGGATTTGGGTCGATGGCAAACTATTACAAGAAGAGTTAGTATTACAAGGTTTAGCAGAGCAATATATGTTACAAACAAATTATAGGTATGCGGACGTATTGCAAGAAGCTGAAAGTATTGCTAAATCTGAAAAAATTGGAATATGGTCTGAAAATGAATATATAGAAAATAACGAAAATGCTAGCCAAAATGGCACAAATATTAAAGAAAACAAATTAGATATAGACAATAAAACATTAATTTTTATTGCTATTTTAATAATAGGAATTATAGCAATAACGTTAAAAAATGTAAAGAATAAAAATTAATATTCATATTAGACAAGTCGTTTCTATAATATTAATTATAGAGGTGTATGTTGTGATTAATTCTACAAGAAGCAAAAAATTATTATGTCTATTTTTAATTTTCATTATGCTTGTAAATATTGTTATTCCTGTATTTGCAGATGATATTGATGACGAAACTTTAGATTACACTTTATTACAAGAAGACATATTAAACGCTAATAGTAACATAAGCGGAGCGCCTCAAATTTACTCTAGATCAGCTATTGTATACGACAGAACTACAAAACAAATATTGTATGGAAAAAATGAGAATACTGAAAGGCCCATGGCAAGCACTACAAAAATAATGACAGCAATCATTTTAATAGAAAACTCCGATTTGTCTCAGACTGTTGAAGTTTGCAAGGAAGCTGCTTCAGTAGGTGGTTCTACTTTGGGAATCTCTACCGGGGATAAAATCACTTTAAATGACTTACTTTATGGTCTAATGCTTCGCTCTGGAAATGATGCCGCAGTTCAAATTGCAATAACTGTTGCTGGCTCTGTAGAGTCTTTTGCAGAATTAATGAACAACAAAACAAAAGAACTTGGACTTACGCACACTCATTTCGTAACTCCGCATGGCTTAGATTCAGAAAAGCACTACACAACAGCATATGAACTTGCTGTTATAACAGATTATGCTCTGCAAAATCCTATTTTTGCAAAAGTTGTATCTACAAAAACTGCCACTATATCTATAAATGGATTGCCTAAAACTATTAATAATACAAACGAACTCTTGGGCTCTCTTCAGGGTGTTAATGGTGTGAAAACCGGATTTACAAACGGTGCTTTCCGCTGCTTAGTTACTTCTGTAAATAGAAATAATTTTAAT
>JAISHG010000008.1 GCA_031262685.1 Lachnospiraceae bacterium
TTTTTCAAACTTTCTATTAGATTTTTTACTACTTGATGTTCATTGTGCGCAGGGATTATTGCCATAAATTTATGGTTTTTATCTATTAGTAATGGCTTTTCTTTTAGCTTTATTAAAGAGCATACACTTACTAATATTTGATATAACCAAAATATTGTTATTATCCATACTAATGCTTGTTGTATCATTTCTAAATAATCCATTATACTACCTCTCTTAAAATTATATTATACGACATTTTTTGCACATACATATTATATATGTTTTTGATTTGTTTAGCAATAATTATAATAAAATACGATAATTATATTGATGAATTTTTTTGTGGAACAGGGCGTATGCAATACGCCCCTACAATTATATTGTCTGATATGCCCTGTGATTACATATTATTATCAATTACCATGCTTAAATTTATTCTTCCTTGATTGTCTATTTCGTACACTTTTACTTCTACTTCGTCTCCTACTTTTAGTACGTCTTCTACTTTTGCTATTCTTTCTTTTGATATTTTTGATATATGAAGTAGTCCTTCTTTTCCTCCACCGATGTCTACAAATGCACCAAATGTAGCTATTTTTGTTACTTTACCTTTATATATTCCGCCTGCTTCTATTTCTCTTGTTATATCTTCTACTATTTTTAGGGCTTTATCTGCACCTTCTTTATCTGCTGAATATATAAGCACAGTTCCATCTTCTTCTATATCCATTTTTACACCAGTTTCAGCTATTATTTTGTTTATTACTTTTCCGCCAGTTCCTATTACGTCTCTTATTTTTTCTGGGTTTATATTGATTGAAATTATTTTTGGTGCATATTTAGATATTTCTTTTCTAGGCTCTGCGATTTGTTTCAACATTATTTCGTCTAATATATACTTACGTGCATTTTTTGTTCTTTCGAATGCTTCTTCTATAACATTGTATGATAGTCCGTCTACTTTTATATCTACTTGTATTGCAGTAATTCCATCTTTTGTTCCACCAACTTTAAAATCCATATCTCCAAAGAAATCTTCTAAACCTTGTATATCTGTAAGCATAACATAGTTTTCTTCATTGTCTGGGTCGGTAATTAAACCTGTTGATATTCCAGCTACGGGTTTTTTTATTGGCACTCCAGCGTCCATTAAAGCTAATGTGCTTCCACATATACTTGCTTGTGATGTAGAACCATTTGAACTTAAAACTTCTGATACTACTCTTATAGTATATGGGAATTCTGTTTCACTTGGTATTACTGGTTCTAATGCTCTTTCTGCTAATGCTCCATGTCCTATTTCTCTTCTTCCTGGTCCTCTAGATGGTCTTGCTTCTCCAACACTGTATGCAGGGAAATTGTAGTGATGAATATATCTTTTTGATTCTTCTTCGTCTAGCCCATCTAAAACTTGTTCTTCGCTTTTCATTCCTAATGTTGCAATAGATAATACTTGAGTTTGTCCTCTTGTAAATAATGCACTTCCATGTGTTCTTGGTAAAAGTGCCACTTCACATGATAATGGTCTTATTTCGTCTAACTTTCTTCCGTCTGGTCTTTTATGTTCTTTGAATATCATTTCTCTAACGCATTTTTTCTCTAATTTATATAAGCTTTCCGCTATATCTTTTTTCTTTTCTTCTGCTACATCTTCTCCATATTTTTCTGTGTATGCTAAAATAACGTCTTCTTTTAGTTTGTCCATGTTTGCATCACGAACTTCTTTGTCTTCTGCTTGAACATCTATATACATTCTTTGTTTATATTCTTTTTCTATTTCTGAATATACTTCTTCATCTACTTCAAATTTTGTATATTCAAATTTTGGTTTTCCTATTTCTTCTTTTATTTTTAATATGAATTCACATATTCTTTTTATTTCTTCATGTCCTTGTTTAATTGCTTGTAGCATAATATCTTCTGGAATCTCATCTGCTCCAGCTTCTATCATTGCGATTTTTTCGGCGGTTCCTGCTACAGTCAAGTTTAATTTACTTTTTTCTCTTTCTGCAGCTGTTGGATTTATTACAATTTTTCCATCTACATATCCTACATTTACAGAACCTGTTGGTCCTCCAAATGGTATATCTGATATTGAAAGTGCTGCAGATGAACCAATCATTGCACAAACTTCTGGTGATGAGTCTTGATCTACAGATAAAACCATAGCATCAACACATACATCATTTCTAAAATCTTTTGGAAACAATGGTCTTATTGGTCTATCTATTACTCTTGAAGTTAAAACTGCTTTATCTGTTGGCTTTCCTTCTCTTTTTTGAAAACTTCCTGGTATTTTTCCTACTGAATATAATCTTTCTTGATAATCTACTGATAATGGAAAGAAATCTATTCCTTCTCTTGGTGCTTTAGATGCTGTAACATCCACCAATACAACAGTATCACCATATTTTACAGTTACACTTCCATTTGCAAGCTCTGCAAATTTTCCTGTTTCTAATGTTAATGTTCTTCCTGCTAACTCCATTGAATACGTTTTAAACATACGTTTTCCTCCTATACTAAAATAAGAGGATAGAATTTTTCGGTCTATCCTCATTCTAAAATATTATTTTCTTAAATTTAGTTTTTCGACTATTTCTCTATATTTGTTAATGTCTTTTTTAGCTAAATAGTTAAGTAAATTTCTTCTTTTTCCAACCATTTGTAGAAGTCCTCTTCTAGAATGATTGTCTTTTTTGTGAATTCTTAAATGTTCTGTTAGTTCGTTAATTCTTTCTGTTAAAAGAGCTATTTGAACTTCTGATGAACCAGTGTCATTTTCCTCTCTTTTGAACGTACTAATAACTTCTTGTTTTCTTTCCTTTGTCATTTTCTTTTCCTCCTATTTATTAATAATTTGCCTTAAACTGAGCTATAAGTCGGATTTTTCTTATTGCTAAGTAAAAGGTATGTCTTTTAGACGTTTCTAATTGTACTACATATTTTATATTTTAGCAAGAAATTTATTATATATGTGTTTATTTGCAAAAGGTTTTTCTATGTATTAAGCAAAGTCCATTTTCCCTTATTGCCTGCATATGCTTAGCTGTACCATATCCTTTATGCATAGCAAATCCATACTCGGGATAAACCTTATCCCATTCGTACATTATTCTATCTCTTGTAACCTTTGCTATTATTGATGCAGCAGCAATTGAATAAACTTTTTCGTCTCCCTTTATTATTGGAATATACGGAATACCACATGTGTCTATATTGGTTAGAGCATCTACTAGGATTTTTTCTGGCTTTATTTTTAAAGAGCTAATTGCTCTGGTTAGTGCTTTTTTAGTTGCATTTAAAATATTTATTTCATCGATTTCTTCTTGCTCGGCAATTCCGACGCCCCAAGCAATAGCTTCGTCTAGAATTTTTTCGTATATAATTTCTCTATTCTTTTCAGAAACTTTTTTCGAATCATTTACGCCTTCTATAAATGATTCTTTAGGAAGTATTACTACACCTACAACTACTGGACCAGCAAGTGGACCTCTTCCCGCTTCATCTATACCTGCTATATACTTTAAATTTTCATTACCATACATGTTTTTTTCGTATTGTTTTAATATATTTAATCTTTCAATTTCTTTTTCTTTCATATTCCCTCCACAATTACAAACATAGTATAATATCAATTTTTGTTTTTTTCAATGTATATAAAATTAATCATATATTGCCAAATTTCTATAATCGTGTTATTCTAGCTAGGTAAAAGGAGATTTGGTTAAAATGAAATTCACATCCGATAGTGAAACTTTGGCAAAACAAAGAGCTGTAATTTTATATATTTTAGAAAAAGTTAATAAGCCGATTTCAAACACTGCACTTCTAAAATTAGTTAATTCATCTGAAAACATGAATTATTTCTACTTTAGACAGTTTTTATTAGATTTATTAGCTAGTAAATATATTACAAGTTATATAAATGATAATAGTGAAGAAATATATGAGCTAACTCCTTTAGGCAAAGAAACACTAAATTTAGTTAAAGATTTAATTCCTGGAATCACAAAATTTAAAATAGATAGCGAATTTAAAACCACATTAATAGATATAGAAAACACTCTTTCTATATCTGCTGATTTTACGCCTGTTTCAGAAAACGAATATAGTGTTACTTGTAAAATTATTGAGAATAATAAAATTTTATTTGAATTAACTACTATTGCAGGCTCTAGAGAACAAGCAAAAGCTATTATAAATAACTGGAATACTAATGCTATAAGCATTTTTCCCAAACTTCTAAACGATTTAACTATTTAATTTCTGTCTTACATATTCGTACAGTATAATACTTGCTGCAACTCCTGCATTAAGACTTTCTGCTTTCCCTAGCATAGGGATTTTTATTTTTTTATCCGAACTTTTTAATACTTCGGCAGATACTCCATTTGCCTCATTCCCAATTACAATTGCTTTTTTATTAAACTTTACATTGTATATACTCTCTTGTGTATCTAATGATGATGCAATTACTTCAAATTTATTCGCTTTTATTTGTTTTATAGTTTCTACTAAGTTTGGGGATTCAATAGCATTTACTCTAAATATTGCTCCCATTGTTGCTCTTACCACCTTAGGATTATACACATCTGCTGATCCTTTTGATAGAATAATTTGTTTTACCCCTATTGCATCTAATGTTCTTAATATTGTACCAATATTGCCTGGGTCTTGCACGCCATCTAAAATTACAATAATATCTTCATTGTAATTTATACTTTGCTCTTTTGAACTTTTACTAATTATTGCAAGTATTCCCTGAGGATTTTTCACGTCTGTTATATTATCAAAAACATTCTGATTTACATATAAGCAATCATGCTTTGCAATCTCATATAACAAGCTTGATTCAAATTGATTGTTTTTGACACAATCGTAACAAACTATTATCTTTTCTATTTTTGCTTTTTCTTTTATTGCTTCCTCTAGTAGTTTTGTACCTTCTATAATATATTGGTCCATCTCATCACGATATTTTTTTACGTTTAACTTTCTAATATTCTTAATTATTTCATTATCTTTACTTGTAATTATTTGCATTATTATATCCTTTCTAATTTGCAATAATATCCGCCACATAGCGTGCCCTGATAATGGGTTTAAATAGATTTTAAAAACAAATTAATTTCATTAATCACATCAGCTTTTTCATTCATTTTATAAGTAATGTAAGGCTTTTGTGATGGGGAAAATTTTATTCTATTTTTAAACTCTTTTATTAAACCATCTACAATACTCATATCAAACTTCGTTGGTATAAACTCAAAAACCAAATTCAAATCCTTTTGAAGTATTTTTGCAATTTGTTTTTGCCTACATTTTTGCTTTATTCTAGTTACTTCTAATAGTGTTTCTACTTCTTTTGGCATTATTCCATATCTATCTAATATCTCATCTGTAACGTTTATTATATCATCTTCTGTTTTACAAAGTGCAATTTCTTGATATATTTCAATTTTTTGATTACTATTTTCTATGAATTTGTCTGATATGTAGCTTGATACATCTATGTCAATTTGCACATCTATTTCTTCTTCTATTTGCTCTCCTTGCATTTCTTTTACGGATTCTTCTAAAAGTTTACAATACATATCGTATCCAACTTGGTCCATATGACCATGTTGCAGTTCTCCTAACAGACTTCCTGCTCCACGTATTTCTAAATCTCTCATTGCAATTTTAAATCCAGAGCCAAATTCCGTAAACTCTTTAATAGCAACTAATCTTTTTTCTGCTACCTCTGTAAGTAGTTTGTCTCTTTTATACATAATATATGCATATGCTTGCCTTCCGCTTCTACCAACTCTTCCTCTAATTTGATACAACTGTGCCAAACCTAATCTGTCTGCATTTTCTACTATTATTGTATTTGCATTTGGTATATCTATCCCCGACTCTAGTATTGTAGTACATACTATTACATCAATTTCTTTGTTAATGAAACTTATCATTATATCTTCTAACTGTCTTCCTGTCATTTGCCCATGAGCAAAAGCCACATTGGCTTCTGGCAATAAGTTAGATATTTCTAGCGCTTTTCTCTCAATTCCTTCTACGTTATTATATAGGTAAAACACTTGACCTTCACGTTCTAATTCTTTAGTTATTGCTTCTTTTACAATTTCTTCGTCGTATTCTAATACATATGTCTGTACAGATTTTCTGTCTTTCGGTGGTTCATATATTACAGACATATCTCTAACTCCAATTATAGACATATGAAGTGTTCTAGGTATCGGTGTTGCTGTCATAGTAAATACATCGACATTTGTTTTAAGTTCTTTAATTTTTTCTTTATGTTTTACTCCAAATCTATGCTCTTCATCTATTATAAGCAAACCCAAATCTTTAAATTCTACATCGTTACTAAGAAGTCTATGGGTGCCGATTACAATATCTACAGTACCTAATTTTAATTTTTTTATTATTTCTTCCTGCTCTTTCTTTGTTTTAAACCTATTAAGAAGTTCAATTGTAATTGGAAAATCTTTCATTCTTTCTTTAAATGTTTCATATTGCTGATTAGCCAAAATTGTAGTAGGGACTAGGTAAGCCACTTGTTTTTGATCCATACAAGATTTGAATGCGCCTCTTAATGCTACTTCTGTTTTTCCATAACCAACATCTCCGCAAAGTATTCTATCCATAGGATTCTCTTTTTCCATATCTTTTTTTAATTCTTCTATACATCTTAATTGATCATTAGTTTCTTCATACGGAAATGCTTCCTCAAATTCTACTTGCCATGGCGTATCTTTTGAAAAAGCAAAACCCTTTAATTTACTTCTTTTAGCATATAATTCAATTAATTCTTTTGCCACTTCTTTTAAGTTTGACTTTACTTTACTTTTTGTATTAGCCCACTCTCTACCACCAAGTGTATTTAGTTTTGGCGCACCATCCCCTGCACCAATATATTTTCTAACACTATCCATACTGTTTATTGGAACATATAAAATACTATCATTTTTGTATCTTATCTTAATATAATCTTTTATTATTCCATCTGCTTTAACTGTGTCTACACCAACGAATGCACCGATTCCATTAACTTTATGAACTACATAGTCTCCTATTTTTAAATCAGAATAAATAACTGATTCTGCTTGCTTAAAGTTAGACTTCAAAACTCTTTTTTTATGTGGCATATCAAATATTTCTTCTACAGATAATATAAGTAAATTAAAGTCATAGCATTCAAATCCGTTTGATATAGAACCTTCTTCGATGTAAATAGTTCCTTGTTCTATAGAATTACCTTTTAGCACAATTTTACTATTTATTTTTTCAGAAAGTAGATTATATATTTTCTTGCAATTTGTTTCATTTCCACCTAATACTATTATTGTTTTTTGTTCTGCAACTGCTTTTTGTAGTTCCTCAAACAATAAATCCATTGAACTACGAAAAAAGTTGGCCTCCCTATAGCTAAAGCTATATCCGTTTCTTTTGGCATGCATACTTTTTTTATCCACAAAACCTATATCTTGCTTTTCTAAATATATTGTTTGATTCTGTTTTGTAGATTGGGTAAACTCTAAGTAATCTTGCAGACTTTTCAGAGTTTCAGGAACTTCTTTACCTTTTTCTAGTAAAGTTTTTACTATGTTTTGAGTATCTTTATTTATGTTTTCTAATCTCGCTTTTATTTTACTTATTTCGTCTAAAACTATTATATAATCTTTATTCAAGTAATTGATTAGATTCGAATTTGCCTCTACTCCGCTTACAAATTCATTTGCTGGGTATAATTTAATGTCTGTTAGCATTTCTGTAGATCTTTGAGTATTTAAATCAAAATATCTAATTGAATCTATTTCATCTCCCCAAAATTCAATTCTCACACCTGTTTTTTCAGATATTCCAATATCAACTATTCCACCTCTAATGCTAAATTGACCTCTTGCCTCAGCGATATCATATCTCTCATATCCCAAATTCACTAATTTTTCTTTTAATTCATCTAAATTGTACAAATCTTGTACTTTAAAATCGATGCTATTACTATATAACAATTCTTTATCTATTAGTTTTTGCGTTGCAGCTTCTACAGTGGTTACAATTAATTTACTTTCGTTATTACATATGTCATTTAAAGCATCCATTCTTTTGTATGCATAGTCTTTGCTCTCTGCTAAATAGTCGAACCCTAATATTTCTTTTTTAGGGAAATATACTACATTATCATTATAAAGTTTTAAATCTTTTAATATTTTTTTTGCTTGCATTTCGTTGTAGGTAATTATGCAGATTGGCTTTTCGCTATAAAAATGAGTTGCATATGCAAAATGGACTTTACCCGAATCTGTAAGACCGGATAGCATTATACTATCTACACCTTTTTTTACATCTTCGATGTATGAATTGAACTTTTTAAAATTAGGCAAAACCTTTATTAACTGTTCCACAAAAATCGCCCTTTCTAAACTAAAACTAATTTATTATTATATATTATTTTCAATAAATTGACAATCACAAATTTTATATTTGAAAATTTACATAAAATAGTTTATAATTTAACTATCTTATTTTTAGGAGGGAATTTTCATGTCAAATTATGAAGGTAAACATTTCACCCGGCGCACTGGCTCGACTATAACGGAAATCTGCTATACACTTTTTTTTGTGCTCGCTTTTTCATTATCATTATGGTGTTCTTTTCTTACCGGAGAGAATCCCGAAGTTGAATTTAGTGCTTTCCCTGTACTGCTCCAAATAGGAATATTCGTATTGTTTGTTTGGGCAATCGTGATATTTACACTTTTATTTACTACTCCTCCCATGTTTGACTACTATATCAAAGGGTTCGATACTTTTGTAGTATTCCAATTCTCTGAGAATGACCGTCGCACAATTAACAAGTCATACTCAATCACCGAAACTCGCAAATATCTTTTTCTTGACGACGGCTATACGAGACTTAAAATCGCTTACAACAAGGATTCGAAGGAATTTATTGAATCGCTTAAAGTTCAGGATTTGGACAATTCCCTAACAGAATAGCACAACTGTGCTAGATAAAAGGACGTAATTTAAATATTACGCCCTTTTTATATATTTGTTGGAGCGCCCCCTACATTTTATAATGCAATCCTTCGTATGAAAATTGTCTATACTGGTTTGCATTTTTTTATGCTAATTTCTTAGTAGACTTTACTAAGAAATTAGTATATAATTGACATAATGCTTTTATAGCAAAATAGAAAGGAAGTTTTTTTAAAATGAAACGGAAAATTTCAAGTAAACCTAGCTCAAAAATTGTAAGATACATTACAATCCGTATTTTACAGCTTTTTGTTTCACTATCATTAGGTATTCTGCCGACATTATGCTTTTCATCAATAGTAGAAATCATCTTAGCGTTACTAGCAGGAATCCTCATAGCGTTGATAATAGATCTTATTATAGAGTTAGTTTGTGCGAAAGTAACGCGAGATAACGACTCGCTCGTACTTGACTTGAGCTTTAACGGATACGTTACAATTCGTATTACACAGTATGCTGGTTCGCTAACAGTATGTTCTCTAACATCAAGCGTTCTAACGGAGTTAGGACCCATTATGGCGGCAGTATTGTATCTTGGTATAGAATTAGAAGTATATAGATATTGTATATCTCCTGATTCTATAAAGTACAGGAGTCAGAATAAGGTAACTGTTTTTCTGATTTCTGAATTGATAGCAGTTGGAGAAGTTGCCATAGGAACAGCATCTTTTGGATTCAAAAACACAGTATATGCTATGGGACATGCATCAAAAAATGCGAAAATCAATGATTTTATATGTGGAACTATTCGGCATTCGCCTATACCAAATTCTGAAGAAACAACTGGACGGATTTGTGCAGATATAGATCCGCAAAAAAGTACTTCGTTCGGATTCGGAAAGGTAATAAGTAACGACGACTCTGGAATGTTGATTCATGCAGATGATTTAGACGAATCTATGTACGAAACCATTTCTATCGCCAACGAAATCAAAAAAGGTGATGCAGAACTTCTTTTAAGTGATGAGACCGGTACTTTGCAAAAATTTTCGGTCTGCATAACAATTGGCAGAAATTGGGGCGAACAAATTCTATTAGTAGAACTAACTGACAAAAGGCTTTTGCAGAAGACAAACGGATTTCTTCCAGGTATGAGCGGAACACCAATAGTGCAAAATAATGCACTTATTGGTATACTTTCCCAATGTATGGAAGACCCAAAGAATAAGGGGATTGCGAAAATAATCTGGCATATACCAAAAATAAGAGAACTTCTAAATGAGGGTGTCCTAAAATAGGAAGCCTCGAAGCAAAAACAAGAGTAAGCGTAATTTCTTACTCTTGTTTTTTATAATTAGTTAATATAAATCCACTCCAATTTCAAATTACATTTATATATACAGAGAAATAGTTTTACAATATTTGTAAATTTTTTGTTGCTATTTATATTTTTCTATGGTATAATCTCGCTTACGTAGACAAAGTCTACATTTTATAATCCTATCTAGGAGGTGTTAATTAACTTTTTTACGCGAGTTCATATTTTAACGAAAGGAATATAGTTTCCATGTCAATACCTTTAAGAAAAGATCAACAAGAAATGGTTCTTAAGAACCGAAAACTAGTATTCTACGTTCTTAACAGACTAGGAAATATCCTTCCTGGAGAATATGAAGATTTAGTATCCATTGGATATTTTGCTCTTGTGAAGGCTGTACAAAATTTTGACGAATCAAAGAATATGAAATTTTCAACGTATGCAATAACATGTATAAAAAACGAATTGCTTCAGGAGCTAAGAAAAAACAATATTAAACAACAATACCTAAGCACTTTATCACTTGATGGACCTATCCCTAACCGAGGTAACGATATTTCAGATTTGTCTATAGTTGATATGATTTCAGACGACCTTGATATAGAGGACCATATAGAAAATGCAGATACAATTGCTCGGATAATAAGTTACATATTAAACTGTATTCCGCACAATATAGCTGCAATAGTGCTTCTTTCAACATCAGATCTGTCACAAAAAGAAATTGCATCAATATTAGGCATTTCACGTTCTTACGTTAGTAGGTTGGAAAATAAAGGATACAGCCAAACATTAAAAAACTATTTGTACGAACACGAGGAAGTATTTAAAGTAAGTATTAAAGAACACCGGTTTCAAATTGTTTTTTTTGACTCTGATGTTGACATTTTTAAACAATTTTGGTCGGATTTACTAAAGAGTATGATAGATGTAGATAACTTACTAGAATTCAAAATAAATTGTATAGAAGATCAAGTAACTCTACTTCTTCCCTTTGACATCAATTCCTTTATACTTTTAGCAAGCATACTTGAAAAAGTCAACTTTTTTAAGATGATTTATACTGGTTTCTCTAGGGAAATCATCCGAACAGATTATTCTTCTCGGACAAATGATTCATCTTCACCCACACCCATTGAAACTAACATGGATACGAGTGAGAAAAAAAGTACAAATTCAGAAAAAAGCAAATAGATCAATATTTTCACTAATACTCTTGGAGTTTACCGCGTTAATAAAAGTTAATAACTTAAAACCAGAATCACTTCGTACAATTGTACAAAGCGATTCTGGTTTTTTATATATTTATTTGTATTTAAAAACACCGTATGATATACTCACAATTGAATAAAATATTTATAAGGAGGATTTTTTATGTGGATTGCATTAATTATAGTCGCTGTATTAATAATATGTGTTATAGCAATATATAACGGTCTTATAACATCCAAACAGAGAGTAAACAATTCTTGGAGTCAAATCGATGTTCAATTACAAAGAAGATTTGATTTAATTCCTAATTTAGTAGATACAGTAAAAGGTTACATGAAACACGAAAACGATGTATTAACTAAAATATCTGAACTTAGGTCTTCTTGGGCAAATGCAAATAG
>JAISHG010000118.1 GCA_031262685.1 Lachnospiraceae bacterium
AATCCGCTTGCACTCTCGATTAAAGCCACTATTATACCCATAAATACTAAGTATATAATAATGTGAACTGTTTGTATTATTACGTTATATGTGTACTCTTTCATCCATGATTTAAGTGATTTATTTTTGCCCTTCATTTTTTCTACTGCATATGCTATTCCTAATATTGGTGCCATTACAGTAAGAACAATTACTGCAAAAAATCTCTTAAAGTAGAAGAATAATAACTTTATTAAATAGTATACTAAAAATACATATACTATTGTTCCTCCCCAACCTTTAGATGCTGGTATTTCATAAGCGTACGCCCTAACTGTATCGTAAAGTGCTGTTAATGTGTCGTTAGTACTAAACCAACTTATTACTGTAGTATTTAAACTCAAAACTGCTATCATAAAATAATGTATAAACATCATTACTATAAAGCCTACTATCCAGCTTATTAACTGCTTTTTATACAAAGCTTTTTCTTGTGCTACGCTAGATAGCGCCATTCTTAGTCCTACATACACAAGTACTGCAAGCATTATTATTATAGATGCATACCTTAGTGAAACATACATATTTGCTATTGTTTGTCTTATTGCAAGCATTGGTGTTATAGTATCTCCTTCGGTAAATCCTATTGCAGTTGTACCTTGATTAAATATGTTTGAACTTATTCTTGAATTTGCTATATCCAATCCACCTGCTGTACTAAAGTTAAAGAAATCTATATCTAATATTGGCACTCTATTGAATAGTATATCTTCTACGCTTAAAGGGTTTGTGCCAAATCCTTTTATTGTACCAACTCCTATAAACTCTGCCGAACCATCTTTTGTTAATCCCATTACTTCTTCTACAAAATTCGTTGCGAAGTTTTGAATTACAGATGCCCAGCCAATAAACTGTATTTTATATCCCATTGTCATTATTCCAATAAGCCAATCCGCAGCATTTGAAAGTAGGTCGAATAACCAACTACCAAATGTTATTGTTCCCATATATGTACCTGAATTTGGTACACCACTATAATAATAGAATTCCTTAATTGTTCCGTTAAAGCTATCTATATAATCGTTTGAATCATCACGTCCATTTATATCTTTTTCTAAAGGTGAACCGTCATCATCTGGAATTGGTCCTGTTGGTTTTTCCGGATTTGAATAACCAGTATTAGATTGGTTTATTCCATCACCTTGACCGGCAAAGCTACATCCCGGACAATTTGGACTATGCCCTTTTGGAATCCATGATGTTCTATAATTTCCTGTACAATAACTTTCCATTATTCTGTATATTATAACGTAATCTAATCCTTTACTATTTCGAACATCTGCAATATTATCTATCTCTACTCCGCTTCCTGTGCAGTGTATCATTTTTCCATTTCCTATGCATATACCAACGTGGCTATTTGGAAATCTTACTATATCTCCTGGCATAGCAGTTTCTATTGTTATATTCTCATTTTTCTTATACCCATTTGTTGTTCCTGTTGGTCCAACAACTGAAGTTGTAGATGCTACATTAATACTAAAATT
Organism: Lachnospiraceae bacterium; assembly: GCA_031262685.1. Taxonomy (GTDB): domain Bacteria; phylum Bacillota; class Clostridia; order TANB77; family CAG-508; genus CAKPQL01. The sequence continues at coordinate 1,527 of JAISHG010000118.1, forward strand.
CAAAGCATTACACACTGCCATATTAACAAATCCAACGCAATCTACTGCATATTTTCTCTCGAAAGTTCCTTTTGGAGATTCATTTGATGCATATGCTGTTCCACACGTTGAATACCCTTTATACGCTTCCCCTCTATCAAAACACTCTTTTTGTGTTATTCTTCTAGGACAACTATACACAATGTCATCTTTGTAAGCACCATATAAATTTTGTGCCATTGCTGCTATTGCTGCTCCTGCCTCTTTTTGTTTTTCTGTCATTTCTGTTGTTGCTCCATACGCAAAAGGAGCTGGAATAAGCGAATATACGGTTATTATTAGTATTAATATTGATATTATTGATTTTGTTATTTTTTTCATCTTATTCCACCTCCTTTTGTTTTTTTAATTAAATATTTTATATTCTATTGTTTGCGGTGGGCGCAATCATGCGCCCCTACAGAGGCAGGCATAAAACCTGCCCCTACAATATCTATTCCATTTTTGTGTATTCTTCTATTCTGTCTTGTTCGCATATGTGCACGGAGTTTTCGTTTTTGTAATATACATTTTTTATGGTGCTACCTTGTTTTAGGTCTTCTAGGGTTTTTCCCTCTGCTATTTGCCCGTTGTAGTTTTCATATATTATTATTCCGTGGTCTTTGGTTACATTAAACTGAATTGCTACTCCTTTTAAAGCATATTGTAAGTTTACGTAGTTTGTATCGTATTCGTAGCTACTGTAGTCTCTCCATATGTCTGTAACTGAACTTACGAATTTTTTAACATTTTGTTCTTCGTTATAGTTTTCTATTAATTTTGCAAAATCTTCTTTTTCGTAATCTTCTACTCTATAAACTGATATTTGCAAACTTGAATATGCTGTTGAAAAAAATACATATATTTTTTCTCCTTTATACCCAAAAACTCCATATTCACTTGTTCCATATGTAGGCTCTCCTAATGCACTTATTATGTCTTCGGTAGTAGACAAAGCATTTATTCCGTTTATTACATTTCCCGAATAGTTTTCTGTAAATACTATATTAAATATTTTTTGATATACATTTCGTACCATTATTCCAGTATCTTCGTACACATCGTGTTTATATACTGAGCCGATTTTTGGTTCCAAAATTTACTCCAGATGTTCTCCAATTATTATTTATTACGTCATTTAGCAATTTTGAATCTATTTGTATATTGGTTATTTTTTCTTCTGTATAATTTTTGGCTTGGTTTATAGATTCTTGTGTTCCGTAATAATTGTCATCTCCATTTATATATCTTTTAATTACTTTCTGTTCGTCTTTATTACATACAATTGCTATTTCAATCTGCTTTTGTTCATCTATTACTCTAAAGTTTTCAAACTCTAGCAAGTATGCTATTCCTGTTGTAAGTGTTTTAAAATACTCCTCGTTACTATTGTTTTCTGTATATAAATCACATTTTAGTCTTACATATACTTCTTTTGAAAATGTTTCTGTCTCGGATTTTTTTTCACCAAGATATTTACTTCCTTGGTATTCTACAAATTCTTTTACCGTTTTAAAATCTGAAAGTTTACTATATTTTTTGTTTTTCTGCACTACTTGTCCTATTATTGCAACAATAACAATGAATATAATTGCTGATATTATTGCTTTTATTATGGTTTTTTTCTTTATATGCATTGTTATTATCCTCCTTTAGATTTGGTTTATTATTATGATTGCATTTTTCGGGCGGAGTTTGGTATTCCTTACGGGTCATTTCGTACGAACCCCGCCCCTACACGGGCAGGCATAAAACCTGCCCCTACATTACTTGCCTTTTCGTTTTTTTAGTTGGAATGAACCTACTGATTTTGTGCCGTCTCCACCTAATACTTTTCTTACTACTGTTTCTGCGCTAGATAGTGCAAAGAAGAATAGTATTGCAAGTAGTGGTACCGCTTCTGCTAATGCCGCTGCGGACATTACAAATAAAATGTATAAAAAGGCATGTATTGGTTGTATAAATAATGCTACCAGAAATTCTTTAAGCCATTTATAAAATGCTTGTGCCTTGTTATCTCCGCACTTTATCTATTGCATATGTTATTGTAATTAGTGGTGCTATTATTATTAAAAATGCTATTGAAAGTAATCGTTTTACGTATAAATAAAAGAATTTCGCTTGGCAAATTACTAATATCCAAAATGTAAGTCCTTTTACTACTGTATTCCATGTTCCCATTTCTGTAAAAATTCCTAAAACTGCATTTGTGAACAATGTCCATTCAATATTTTTATATCCTGTAACTAAAATATTTATTATTTGCTGTTCCAAATACATAGCTATATAAATTATGTAATGAAGTATAAATATAAGTATAAAACTTTGTAGCCAGCTAACTATCATATTCTTATATTTTGCTTTATCAGTTGCAACTGAAGCTATTGCCATTCTTATTCCTATGTACACAAGTACTGCTAACGATGCTATTATTGCTATACTTCTTGCCG
>JAISHG010000131.1 GCA_031262685.1 Lachnospiraceae bacterium
CCTAGTTATTCATAGTTAAATTCCCTAATCACTACTATTATTTGATATATCAGCTATATCATTAATAATTTTATCATAAAATGACAAATAGAATCAAAAGCAATTATTTTTTATTTATATTTTATGAAAATTATTGTTCTTCAATAGGTACTGGAATTACTAGTCTTGGCTTACCAGTTTTAAAATCAACTAATGCATATAAGTCTTCGGTGTTACCACTACTTGCCTTATTTAGTACTTCTTTATGTTCGCCGCTATGAAAAGATACTAGTATTGTTTCTTGTCCAGTTAAGGATAGATACATTTCATTAAGTAGGAAAGCAAATGTATATTCTCCATCTTTATCAACTGCTTCACCGTAAACACCAGACAGACAAGTAAACACTGCACCAGTTTTATCATTAGTTGGTTTATACTTAGTTTTATAGTCATTGCTTGCATTTATGATATGAACAACTATCCCTATAACATATTTTTCTTTTTTATCATCACCGTATAATCTTTTCAAAATGATATTGATATCACCTTCATTAATAACAGCATAGAAACAACCATTATATGGTTTATCAAAATCATCTCTATCTAGCTCCGTTAATGCATGTAATAATGTTACAAATGTAACATCACCATGAAGCATTGATAATAATATTTTCTTACCATCTTCTATATTTACTTTTTTCATTTAATACCTCATTTCATAAAAGTTTGCTTAATAATTTTACACGAAGTATTAATATATCTTTAATTTTGTTGTTTTATGTCTCATATTTCGCATTCTTTAATCTTTATTGATATTTTACCTATCTAGATAACAAATGCTCTAATTATCAAGCTCTTCCATCGCTCTTTCAAACCAGTCTCTTTTATTATCTTTGTTGTTGATAGATTCTAATGTTTCTTCACAACCTCTTTTAAAATATCCAAGTTTGCTTTTAATATCTTTAGGAAACTTTATTCCCCCCTCAGTAATAATTCCATACATATCATAGTCATGGTTTATTCTAGCTTTATCTAAATCCTCAAAGCTATATTTATCAGTTGTATTTCTTTTCTTCCATGCATGCGTGAAATAAACTACAATTGGTCTAATATCATCATAATCCCAACCCCTCTCACTTATTAACTCATTAAAGTATTTATCAAAACCAACTATATATCTATCAAGAGGTTCTAAGTATCCAGCCTTGATTAAATACTTTGTGAAAACGTGACATGCTTTAAAAGTATTAAGAAATTCGATATCATTTTCAAAATCATACATCTCATCAAGTAGATTTTTGTGTGGTTCGGTAGAACCCATTTTATCCTTTCTTCTTTTCCTCTTTTCATCATGATCATGATTAAGATTTATATTTTTATTTATATTCTTATCTCTATTCTCTATATTTAATCTCTGGGAGGACATTTGCGTGACATTGTCACACATTTGTCCCTCAATTAAAAGTTGTTCTTTTTCACGAACTATTCTTTTAGTTTCTGCCCAGCCAGTTTCACTTCCAACCAGTTCTTCAAATCTTGAAATACACAAAACATTCTCTTCATCTAGATAAAGCCAACCTAATTCTTTCAGTATTTCTATAGCCATTCTTACTGTATCAATCTTAAAGTAGATTAGTTCACTGACTAAACTATCTGCAGTTAATATGTTTTTTATAGAACCTGCTTGTTGGATTAATTTGCCATTTTCATTGATTGCGATAAAGACTAGAAGAATATATATAGTGAAATATGACTGCCCATCAGTTTGTCTCATGAGCAGTTTAAATTCATTGGATTTAACTAAAGAATCTCTTAGTTTAATCCAAAAGTACCTAGTACTTCTTTTATCAAATCTAGGCATAGTTATTTACCATCTTTATTAGTCCATTTTGGATGTTGTTTGATTTCACATTCTTCAAGATATTCATCAAGGGATTCTTTAGTTACACGAAGTCTATTTCCAAGTCTTAGTGCCTTTAATTTTTCATCTTTGATTAAGTTTTTAACTGTTCTATCACATAAATGTAAAATCTTACAAACTTCAATAATTGTATAAACTACTTTTTCTTCCATATCACCCTCTTATTTTTTCCCTTTTGCACGTAGTTCTAACAATTCTTCCATTAAATCAATACCCTTAGCTCCAACCATTACTTTATTAGTGGTAACTGCTTTATCTTGGAATCTAACCTTTGTTTCAATAATTTTAAATGAACCATTATCAATTAATTCGGTGTTTGGTTCATTATGACCATTAAACATTTTAGTGCCTCTTAGAATTTTAAGCATCTCTGGTCTAGTTGTTTTTGTTTTTAGCATACTTAAAGCTCGTGAGAAATACAAGAATTTGGTATTGCCAAATATTGCATCATATGTAGATACTTTATCCTCAACATCTTTAATTATTCCTTTGTAATATCTTAACTCTAAATCTTGTGCTTCAGAGTTCTTTTGACATGACTCATAGTCTCTTTTTACTTTAATTAACTCTTTTCTAGCATTTATTACTTCTAGTAGTGCATCATAGAATGTAATTGATTCATGAATTCGTGATTGCTTTACACAATAATCAAAGTCATCGCTATCAATAACACCCACCTTTTTTGGTTTATCATTTATAGGTATTTCCATAAATTTTAAATCAAAGAATTTATTGTTATCAGAGAATATCTTTTTCTCTACCTCAAATAACTTTTTTACCTCATCCCAGATAAAAAAGTTTGTTTCTGCCTCAGTATCATATATTATATGAACTGCTCCTAATTTTAGTGTTGCGACACTAAGCACAATAATTTTGTTATTAATTTTTTCCATATATACTTCCTTCCTTAATTTTCTTTTTTCTTTTTTTGTTTTTTAAATAATACTCCACTAACAAGAGCGTTTGTGTTTGACTTTCTTCTTTCCATCATATGTGAATATATTTCAGTAGTTGATAGATTCTTATGCCTTAGTGCAGTTTTAGTCTCTTCTAGGGTCGCACCATTTGAAAGTGCTAGATAGCCAAACGAGTGACGTAGTGAATGCATTGTATATGCTCTAGAATCAAATCCAATTTCAACAAACATTTGTTTAATCATTCTTCTGATAGAATCAAGATTAAATCTTCTTTCAGTCTTATCTTTCATGATTTTTACAAACAATGGTGCTTTTTCTTTTGAGAGTAGCTTTTGTTCCCTCATATTAAGATATTTGGTAATGATTTTATAAATATCATTAGTAAGCTTGACATTTTCGTTTTTACCATCTCTACCCTTACCTTGTATCCAAAGTACATAAGTATTACCTATCAAATCAATATCTTCAACGTTTGCTCGATGTATTTCTATACCCCTTAACCCAGTTGTAAGAAGTAAAGCAATAATAAGATATTTTCTTAAGCCCTCAAATGACTCTGTATCTTTAGAGGCAAGACGTAATAGTTTTTTTGCTTCATCTACCTCAAGAGGTTGCCTTTTAAATATTGTTTCAACCCTAGCACCTTTAATAAGATATGTGAGCTCCTCTGACTTATTTGATACTTTTAGGTATCTATAGAAACCACGAAGCACAACAATTATCTTTTGTATGGTTGCGCTTGATAGTTCGGATTTAAATAGATATTCACGATACTTTATTATGTCTTTTCTAGTTGGTTCATTGATATTTTTATTTTTAAAGTATTCATAAAATCTATTTAGAATCTGTTTATATGATTCCTTTGTGATATCTTTTAATGTGAGGTCATCAATATAGTTTTCTATTTCATCTTTTAGGTTCATCAAACATACTCCATCTTCTTCTTTTTCTAAGTCCAAACTTGAGGCGCTCTTGTTGATAGGCTTTTTCAGAACTAATTATGAAATCAAGCGTTGTTTCTAAAGCATTAGCTAAATCTTCCATAAATAAGATATCCATCCTATGTCCGCTACGACCTGCTTCTAAGTCATAATAGTAGCTTTCATTAATCTCAAGCCTTGTACAAATGTCATTAATTGTAAGTTTCAAGACCTTTTTCCTTTGGTGGAATAAATAATACCTAAACACAGTATTCTTTTTAGTTTTTGGTTTTGTTTTTTCCATACACACTCCTTATAATCTTTAGTAGCTTTTTTGAGCCACGTTTATAATTTTGCCATAGAAATTATTCATTTATTTTCTGTTAGAGAATTTGTTTGTTTTATTTCTTATAAGTGAAATAGATTTTCCTAGTTTTACATAGTTATCGTATGTTCTTTCCTATTTATTCATTTTTTGTATTTATCACACAATTGTTTATATTTCTAATAAGTGAATTATAAAACTATGATACAATTGTTAAGAAAAGGAGTAGTTATGAAGAAGCTAACAAATGAAGATTACAAGAATAACGTACGTATTGGAGAAAATATAAGAGCACTTCGCTCTTACCTTGGTGACTCTCAATCCGTATTTGCTAAAAAGATAGGAGTTGAAGAAACAACCCTATCGATGATTGAAAATGGTAAAAGGAGTGCTACAGTTAAAATACTAGCTAATATTAGTGGCGCTACAGGTGTTACTATAGATTCAATTATTAAGAACACTAAGTACGACCAACAGCCAAGTATTGCATCATTTTTATCATTTAAATTAAATGACTTTTGTATTACTAAGCAAGACCATAGAGTTAGAGTTATGAACCACTATGATAAATATATTTATGTTCAAATGGATGAGTGGCATGACAAGATATTTTTAAGATGTGAGGAAAATATTGAAGGAAAAGAAATGTTATGTAATGTTGATGGTGTTTATCACATTTCAAAAGTAACTAAAGGATATAGACTTGATTCATATGGAAAAAGAAGAATCACTCACTCAATAAAACTAGTAACTGGGGAAGCTTTCATGTTTTCAGATATTAATGAAATAGGATATGAAGGAGTTTTAATAACTGATATTACACACAATGGAAGAGTTGAAGGACTATTTGATTAATCTCTTGGTAGTTAGACCCCTTTTTATTTGAATTGTTTTTGATATAATAA
>JAISHG010000133.1 GCA_031262685.1 Lachnospiraceae bacterium
AAGTAGTAGTTGCATATTATTTCTTTTATCGTTTCTGATAATTAAATTAATCAATTTGTTTTGACTTTCTAAACTTGCCTCAATTGCATTATCTAAAAGTATACCTAATATTTTGCAAAATTCATAAATATTGATTTTTAAAGTATTAAAATCTAAAAAGGTTTCTATATTAAAAGAAATTTTGAGCTCATTAGCTTTTTTGAATTTTGAAGAAATAAGGGCATAAATGGCAGGGTTATTGATTGTTTGGGGATTTAAATAAGATAAGTTTTTATATTCTATGAAATCGTTAGATAGTTTTGAATAATAACTTTTAAGACCGTTTATATCTTCAGAAAAAATGTATCCTCCAATAGATTGCATAATATTATCAAAATCATGCTTGAAACATCTAATGTTGTCGTTAAGCATATTTAAGTTTTCATTTTGTGATATTTCTAATTCTAATTTTTTGTTTGCCTTTTTTATCTTAACAAACAAGTTTGTTATAAATAGTAACAGTAGACCTATAATGCTTGATAATAATGTAATTACCAATACAAATAAATTCATTTTTCTCCTCCATTTTTGTAAAATAAATACAACGTCCAACTATATTCCAAAAAATGGAATATGTCAACACAAAAACATTAAAATTGTAACAAAAATGTAATATAAAATTAATATTTGTATCAAAATACCGAAAACAAGCTAAAATAAGCGTTTTTTGTTATTTTATAGAGTTGCAAATAAAAATGTTTATTGTTACTATGAAAATGTCTAAAAAAACGCAAAGGACTGGTAAGAGAATGATAGAGTTTAAAAATGTGTCTAAAAAATATGCAACAGGAACAGAGGCTGTAAATAATGCGAATTTTAAAATAGACAAAGGAGATTTCGTGTTTTTGGTTGGAGCTTCTGGTTCTGGTAAGTCTACGCTTATAAAACTTATATTAAAAGAAGAAGAACCGACAACAGGAAACATAATAATAAACGGTAAAGATACTACTTTTTTAAAACCAAAAAGAATTCCATATTTACGTAGAAGTATGGGTGTTGTTTTCCAAGACTTTAGATTACTTCCTGACAAAACAGTATACGAGAATGTTGCATTTGCAATGTATATTGTAAAAGCAACGCCACGTCACATAAGAAGACAAGTTCCTATGGTATTAGCACTTGTTGGACTAAGCCAAAAAGCAAAAGTTTATCCAAATGAACTCTCTGGTGGAGAGCAACAAAGGGTAGCGCTTGCTAGAGCCTTAGTAAATAATCCATCAATGATAATAGCAGACGAGCCAACAGGAAATCTGGATCCAGATACAGCATGGGATATAATGCAATTATTAAATGAAATAAATTTACGTGGAACAACAATAGTTATGGCTACACATGCAAAAGATATAGTAAATAAAATGAATAAACGAGTTATACAAATAAATTCAGGAAATATTGTTAGAGATGAAAAGGGTGGTTATAACGGTGAAGTATAATGTTATTGGTTATTTGTTATCAGAAGGTTTTAGAAATGTATTAAAGAATAAAAAATCAACGTTATCTTGTATTGGTGTAATGGTTGCGACGATGATTGTATTCGGTATGTTTTTTGCAATAGGAGAAAATATAACGCATATAATGGAAAATGTTAAAGAAGCACAAGGAATGCAAGTGTTTATAAAAGTTGATGCAACAGAAGATGAGCAAAATGAGGTAGAACAAAAACTTCGCAGTTTAACGGTAAATGGAGAAAAGGCATTATTAACTGTAGATAAAGTAACAAAAGAAGAAGCATATAACGAAATGTTGCAAAGGTTGACACCAGAAATTATGGGTGGTATGACGCCAGAATTTTTTAAAGTATCGTTTGTTATAATACCTACAGAGCTAGAATATTCAGAGCAGATTCAACAACAAATTAATACTGAAATAGAAGGAATAGAATCAATTCAAAGTAAGGAGAAAACCATAAATGCATTAATATCAATTGGAAATGGGATAAGCTTATTTACCTTAGTGATATTAGTTATTTTAGTAATAATTTCTTTGTTTATAATATCAAATACAATAAAATTATCTGTACATGCAAGAAGAAAAGAAATTTCTATCATGAAATATGTTGGAGCGACCAATAACTTTATTAGAGCACCATTTATTGTAGAAGGTGTAATAATGGGGATTGTTTCTGGACTAATATCTACTTTGGCAATTTGTTTAATGTATAATGGAGTGGTAGGGAATATCCTTAAGGCATCAGTTGCTGAACAAATCAATTTAACACTATTAACATTTAACCAAATGGTTAATTTAATAGTATTAGTTTATTTAGGTTTAGGAGTAGGTATAGGGATGATAGGAAGTATTATTTCGATGCGAAAATATTTAGACGTATAGGAGAAATGCAAATGAAGAAAAGGAATCTATGTATAATAATTATAACAATGATTCTGATAGTTAGTTTTTTTGTAAAAGATGTAATAGCTCAAACAGTGGAAGAATTAAGAGAAAACAGAGACTTGGTGGAAAAACAAATAGTAGATAATAACGTACAATTAGATGAACTTCAAAGTGAAATATCAGAACTCATGTTACAAATACAAGAATTGAACAATCAAATTTATGGTTACGAAGTTCAAGTATCTGTGCTAGAAAGTGAAATAAAAGAATTAAACGTGAAAATATCACAGTTAGAATTAAAGCTAAAAGACGCACAAGAAAAATATAATAAAAGAAAAGAAATGCTAATTGCTAGAGTTGTTGCACAATATGAGGCGGGTGAAACGGTTTATTTAGATGTGCTTCTTAATTCTAAAAGTCTGGTAGATTTTATATCTAATTATTACCTTTTGGAGCAGATATTAGAGTATGATCAAGAGCTATTAGAAGGTTACTTGGAGCAAGAAAAAATTATTAAGGATTCAAAAACAAAATTAGAAACATATAAAGAAGAACTAAAAACAGCTAAAAAGTCTCAAGAATCATCATCAATAGCATTAGGGAATATAAAGGTAAGAAAGAATAATCAGGTAACAGATTTATCTGAACACGAACAAGAATTGCAATTAGAAATAGAACAGTATCAAGAGGAACAAAGAGCTATAGAAGTAGAACTTTTAATGTTACTAACGGGAAGTGTTTACGAAAATTATGTTGGAGGAGTGTTGCTGTGGCCAGTTCCTGGCTATTATAATATAACATCCGAGTTTGGCATGAGAGTGCATCCAATATATGGGGTATATAGACTTCATTCAGGATTAGATGTCGGTGCTCCGACAGGAAGCTTGTTTATAGCAGCAAACGATGGAACAGTAGTAAAAGCAGAGTATACATCTGGATATGGAAACATGGTTGTAATAGACCATGGAGGAGGACTTTCAACACTATATGGACATGGGTCAGAAATACTTGTAAAAGCAGGGGATACAGTAAAAGCAGGGCAGCCAGTATTAAAAGTAGGTTCTACTGGAGTATCAACAGGACCACATGCACATTTTGAAGTAAGAGTAAATGGAAGATATGTAAATCCAATAGATTATGTATTATCAACAAAAAATTAATAAACGGAGGAAAAATTTATGAAAAAACTAGTCACAATAATTCTAATAGTAATAATAGCAGTTCTTTGTATAAATGTTGTAATTGTTTATGCAGCTACTACTGAAGGTTTAAAGCAGCAGCAAAGTGATTTGAAAAATCAAATAAATTCTACTCAAAATGAGCTTGAGGGAGTACAAGGAAATATTTCAGAAGCAAAGAAACAAGTTGATGCATTAAATAGTCAAATATCAGATTGTGAATACGAAATAGGTGAGTTAGATGCAAAAATTGGAGAACTTCAAGTTTTAATAGATGATAATACAGTAAAGCTTGCAAAGGCAGAGGAAGATTATAATAGACAATACAAATTATTAACAGACAGAATTGTAGCAATGTATGAAATGGGTGAAACCTCTTACTTAGATATGTTGCTAACCTCAACAAGTTTAACAGATTTTATATCTAGATATTATATACTAGAGCAAATGGCGCAATACGACCAAGAATTGCTAAATTCAATAGAAAATACAAAAAAAGAAATAGCGGAAGCAAAAGCTATCTTAGAGCAAAGTAAAATTGAACTTGATTCTGCAAGAGAAAAAGTACAATCGAAAAAAACTGAATTAACAGGAAAAAGAAATGAAAGAAATACATATGTAAATGCACTAAGTGCAGACGAAAGGGCATTACAAACAAAAATAGATGAATATGAAGCCGCAGAAAAAGAATTACAAAGACAAATAACCATAATAGAAGAAGCATCTAATGGTGTTGGGGCAAAGTATGATGGTACATTTATATGGCCATCAAACCATACAAGAAGAATAACTTCTTACTTCGGGTATAGAGAACAGCCAGTTAAAGGGGCTTCTACATATCATCAAGGAATAGATATAGCATCTTCTGGAATTTCAGGAACAAACATAATAGCTGCAGCGTCTGGAGTAGTAGTAATATCTACATATTCAAGTAGTGCAGGAAATTATGTAATGATAAATCATGGTGGTGGAGTATACACGGTATATATGCATGCTTCCAAATTATATGTGTCTGTAGGACAAACTGTCGCACAAGGACAGGCTATTGCAGCAGTTGGCTCAACAGGATATTCAACAGGAGCACATATACATTTTGGTGTAAGAGTAAATGGTAGTTACCAAAATCCATTAGAATATTTACCTTAGAATAAATTAAAATACTGTAACAAAAATATATTGCTATTTTTTTCATAATAAGGTATTATTGATATGTTAATTTATTAAGGGAGAGGGACACTCGTATGAAAAAAATAAAAGTAAGTCTAGCTGTTATTTTATTAATGTTTATGTTGTTAGTTATAAATACAGGACAAGTATATGGAACAAGTACAAAAAGTGTTCAAAATGCGCAAAATACAAAAAGTACGTCAACAAATTCTATCATAAGCGATGAATTAGCTGGAGAATTAGCACAAGTAAATAATGAAGCCAAAAGTGAAATACAAAAATACATCGACGAATATGGATCTGAAACATACGGATTTACAGCGTATATATTAAATCAAGTAAGGATATATAGCATACCATTTTGTTTTATTGGAATACTAATAGGAGCAATTTTTCAGTATGTTATAGGTGTGAGAAAATTAGATACAAGAGATAAAGGCCTAGGACTAGTTGTAACTTTTATAACACTTGGTGTTATATGTCAGATATTACCACTAGTATATACAATTGTAGTATTAGGTTGGAGGGGTTAATTAATGAAGGTTTTATTTGCGGTTAACGACGAGAATATATCAAAAACTATTGTTAAGCAATATCAAAAAGATTATAAGGAAATAATAACAAGTAAAAATGTTTATTATTTTAATGCTATTTTAAAAGAATTACAATTAGACAAATCATACGATAGGATTGTAATAAGTGAGGATTTAGAGCCTTTCGCAAATAATAACTATGATATAATAGATAAATTTATATTTGAAAAATTAGATAATATAAGCGATGAAGCTGTTGATAAAGAAGGAAAAGATACAAGTATAATACTAATAGCTACAGATAGACGTGCTCCAGGAAACGAAATGTTAGTTAAATTATTTGGTATAGGAGTATATAGCGCATTATTAGGTAAAGACAGAAGCATAGAAAACGTATGTAGTCTCATAAAACAACCACGTACTAAAAAAGAAGCAAAAGATTATTATAAAGTGGATTCAGAGGATATTAATTATCAATCAGAAAATGAAAGTCATGTTAGTGAAACGGAAATTCAAAATATATTATCACATTATAAAAAATTAGGTAAAAGTGAAGAAAAATACGCTCAAAGCTTCGATAATATTGTTTCGCAATATACAGATACACAATTAAAAGTAATTATTAAATTTTTGCCTTTAAACGTAAAGGCAGTTTTAGAAGCAGAATCTCCAAAATATCAGGAATTAATAATGCAGTCTTCTAAGCAAAAAACACGAAAACCAGAAATAGCGCCGCATACACCAGAAAATAGTTCATACACTGCAAAAAAATCTAAAAATGCTACAAAAATAAATCCTAGTAGCATTAGAATAGACATGTTAGAAACAAAAACTCAGCTTACTAGGCCAGTAGTGGTTCCAAGTGAATTTAATGTAGATAAAGTTAAAAAAATGCAACCAGAAATGACTACTATGCCAGAAGAAATAGAAGAGAGTGTAGGGGGTCGGCGTCCCCGACGACCCTTCTGAAGAAATAAATGCTGTAAATCTATTTGACCTAGAAGAAACAAATGAAAATCCTCAAGGGCAAGAACCAAAAAGAGGAAGAGGTAGACCTAAGAAGCCAGTTTCAGAAGAAATTCAAGATATGCCAAAAAGAGGAAGAGGTAGACCAAGAAAAGAAAGCGAAGAGAATGTAGGGGTCGGTGTCCCCGACGACCATTCACCAGATATAGACTTATTTAATATATCAGAAGAACCAGAAGAAGAACTAGAACCAGAAACAGATGAAATAAATCTTTTTGAGATAGAAGCTGAAGAAGAAAAAAATACCAATATAGTAGATGAGCCCAAAGTAGAAGTAAAACCAGTAGAACAACCAAAGCAAGCTAATATGTTAGAAGAACAAGAAAACAAAACTAATGTATATAGAAATACAAATTTATATTCATTACTTACAAGAGATAAAAAAATAGTAAGTTTTGTTGGTACCACCAAAAACGGAACGTCTTTTGTGGTAAACAATTTAGCAGAATTGTTTTCTTCAATGGGTATTTCAACAGCAATACTAGATGTAACGCAAAATAGAAATGCATATTATGTGTATACTAAAAATCAGGAGCAACTTAGAAAAACAGCGGAAAATAGTATATCTAAGCTAAGAAGAAATATTGCAGATGGAGTAAAAGTAAATAAGAATTTAACTGTATATACAGCCATTCCAAATTCTCGAGAAGATATAACTGATGTGGATAATATAATATCAACATTAGTACAAAATCACTCATTAGTTTTAATAGATTGCGATTTTGAAACACCAAAGAATTATTTTTATAATTCTCAAGAAATTTATTTAGTACAAAGTATGGATGTTCTTACAATACAGCCATTTACAGCGTTTTTAAGAGATCTAAAAGCTAATGATATTCTAGAAGAAGACAGACTTAAAATTATAATAAATAAGGAAATTAAAGTTGGAGGTATTTCTCCTAAAGTAATAATTGGTGGAATGGCATTTTATAACGATCCAGCAATGTCATTTATGACAGAATTATTTGATAGAACAAAAGTTAAGTATAATATACTTCCGTTTGAAGGACAGAATTATTCAAAATATTTAGAGTCACTTGTAAATTGTAGTATTTCTATAAAAGGATATACAAAACAATTTATGGGAAAACTTAAAGAATTAGCTAGTGTAGTATATCCTTTAGTTGGAAAGCAAGTGTATTCATATAAAGACTCGTTTTCTAACGAAACAAGTAGTACACTAGATAAAATGAAAAATGGATATAAATAATATATAGAAGTAACAGAGGTGATTTTGTGGGAGCGCAGCTATTTTTGATAGCAGTATTAATTATAATATTAGTTGTACTTATAGTATATAACAAATCTCTAAGTAAAAAACTGCAAACATTTAGTAATATAGATGATAAAATTAAAAGCTTAAATGTTATACAAGATTTTATGAGTACAATAGGAGAAGAACTTTCTGTTGATGATAAAATTAGAAAAATTAATGAAATTCTTCTAGAAAGATATAATATTAAATATTCTACTATAGTTGTTTTTGATGGAGCAGAATATGTAATAAAAGCATCTAATGTTGATGAAAAACATTGGGAAGCATTACGTGCTTTGCACAAAGAAGATATATTCAAAGATAGTATTAGTTCTGCACAAACAAAATATATTACTGTAAACACAGATAATGAAAAACTTCCATATCAAAAAATGGAATTTGGTAGAGCAAAATCGGCGATGTTTTTACCTTTATATATAGAAAATATATATATTGGGTATTGGATAATAGAAAGTGGAGAGAAGCATGCCTTCGATAAATTAGATACAACAATTTTAGAGGTAGTTAGAGAAAATATAATAAATGTCATAAAAAATGTATCTTATCAAAGTACAATTGAGTCAATTCATAGAAAAGATAAGTTTACGGGATTATATTCTGCAGAGTACTTATATGGAAAGGGAAAGAAAATAATAGATAAATATGCAACTTCAACAGTATGTATGTTTAAACTAATAAATATAGAAGAAATAAACGACAAATTAGGTAGAAAAGCAGGGGATAAGATATTAACTAAAATTAGTAATATAATAAAACAAAACATTTCACCAGAATATATATTTGTTAGATACATGGGACCGAAGTTTGTTATAGTATTTTCAGGAGCAGAAAAGCAAGGTGTGGCGGAATTTATGAAAAATATAAAATTGAGAATAGAACAAGTAGTTATTAATTTAGAAGAAAAAGACAAAGAAAAAAGTATTAAAATGAGACCTATATTTAATTTTGTGCTTTCAACATATTACAAGGGAACGGGCATAGAAGGTGTTACCAAAAAATTGGAGGAATATCTAGATAAAGCACCTAGCGGAGAAACAAATATAAGTTATATTTAGAATAAAATAAATTTGCTTTAATAATAAAGAATAGAGAGGACTGAGGTATATGGCTATGGAAAATACAATGCGTTTTAGTGTAGAAAAAGATAGTTCTGCAAGAGCAAAAACAATTTTACAACAAGTATATCAAGCATTAGTAGAAAAAGGATATAATCCAATAAATCAAATCGTTGGTTATATTTTATCTGGAGATCCAACTTATATAACAAGTCATAATGATGCGAGAAAACTTATACAGTTATTAGAACGCGATGAATTATTAGAAAAAATGGTAAAAAATTATATAGGATTAGAAAAATGATGAGAGTTTTAGGAATAGATTATGGTGATAGTAGAGTTGGAATTGCAGTAACAGACCCATTAGGAATAATTGCAGAAGGTTTGGAAACAATAAACTATCTGGGTAATGATAAAATTTTATTGAAAAGATTAGATGAATTAATAGAAAAATATGATATAACTAAAATAGCTATTGGCATTCCAGTTAATATGGATGGTACAAAAACACAAAGAGTGGAAGTGACAGAAAAATTTATACACAAATTGAAATGTAAGTATAATAAAATAGAAATTATTCGAATAGACGAAAGGTTAACTACAGTTGAAGCTCATAAAACGATGAATATATTAGGCGTAAACAAGTACAAAAAGAAAAATATTGTAGATACAATTTCTGCACAATATATATTGGAATCGTATATGAAACAAAGTTATTAACATTAAATATATAGATGAAAATTTGAAAGGAGATTTAAAAATGGATAACGATGAAAAAGATATGGAATTAGATGATGAAATAATAGTTTTAAACGATGAAAATGGGGACGAGGTAAAATTTGAATTTCTAGATTTAATAGAATTAGATGAAGAAGAATATGTTGTATTACTTCCAGTAGAAGAAACAGAAGCAGAAGATGCTGGAGAAGTGGTAATATTAAAAGTTGAAGACACTGAATCTGAAGAAGAAGAATCTTATGTAAGTGTAGAAGACGAAGAAGTTTTAAACAAAGTATTTGAAATATTTAAAGAAAAATTTAAAGACGAATTCAACTTCGTAGACGAGGATTAAGAGAATATATATGATGCAAAAACAAGGCTGCCTAATGATGGCAGCCTAAACATATTTAAATGCCTGTAGGGGGTTGCATATTAGACGACCCTAAAATCGGTTTTTTAGGAGAACCATATGGATGGAATAATAATTGTAAATAAGCCTAAAGGTTTTACATCACACGATGTTGTACAAAAAATGAGAAGAATAATGAACACAAAAAAAATAGGACATACTGGTACTTTAGACCCTAATGCAACAGGGGTATTACCTATACTAATTGGTAGGGCTACAAAACTATCTAATTATCTAGTAGAGCATAATAAAACTTATATTGCACTATTAAAGCTGGGTAAAAAAACTACTACGGGAGATTTAGAAGGCAGTGTAATAGAAGAAAAGGAAGTTCCAATATTAGAGGTAGAAGAAATAAAAACCGTACTAAATAGTTTTTTAGGAAAGCAAAAACAAATTCCTCCTATGTATTCATCAGTAAAAATAAATGGAAAAAAACTATATGAATATGCACGAAAGGGAGAGATAGTAGAAGTTCCAGCAAGAGATATAGAAATATATAATATAAAACTGTTGCAGTATAAGAAATCGGAAACCGAAATTGAATTTGAAGTAGAATGTTCAAAGGGTACATATATAAGAACTTTGTGTGAAGACATAGCAAAAAGACTAGGAACAGTAGGCTTTATGAAGGAACTAGTACGAACCAAAGTAGATATCTTTGCATTAGAAAAATCAGTAGCATTAGAAGATTTAGAGAAAATAGAAAGCCTTAAAAAACAAAGTATAATTTTAATAGAAGATATATTCGTAGGTTTAGAAGAAATATATTTAGATGAAGCAAAATTAAAACAATTTCTTAATGGAGTAAAGCTTCCAGTTACAATAAAAAATGGACTATGCAAAGTCTATTTTAATGAAGAGTTTATTGGATTAGGTAAAGTTTTAGAAGGCTATGTAAAAAGAGAAATATGTTTGTAATAAATATATTGGAAAAAGAAAAAATCTGATATGTATAAAAAACCTTTTCTTAAGCAAAATAAATGCGAAAGAGAGGGTTTTTTATGTACAATTTTAGAACCGATATGGCAGATGAAAGAAGAGATATTTATAAAAAGCAGAATAATATGAGTAGCGAGATTCCGGGAATAGAAGTAGAAGAAAGTATAGATGGTGAAAACATTAAAGTTTCGAAGGTTAAAATAGTTGATGAGAATGGTGAAAAGGCGATAGGAAAGCCTAAAGGAACATATATTACTATAGATGTGAAAAATTTAAAAATCGCTGAAGAAGAAGAAATAGAAAAAGCGGCATTAAATATGTTTAAACATTTGAAACAATTATTAGATGAACATATAGAAAAGGAAGATTCTATTTTGGTAGTGGGGTTAGGAAATAATGCCGTTACACCGGATTCGCTTCGGACCTAAAGTAATATCGGACATAGATATAACAAGACACTTATTAACATATGCTCCTCAGTATTTAGAAAAAGGCACAAGGTCTGTTTGTGCAGTATCGCCTGGGGTTTTGGGTACAACAGGAATAGAAACAAGTGAGATTTTAAAAGGGATTGTCGACCATGTAAATCCAAAACTTGTTATAGTAATAGATAGTTTAGCATCAAAGAGTATTGAAAGAATAAGTAGTACTATACAAATAGCCGATACTGGAATTGTGCCAGGGGCAGGCGTAGATAATAAACGAAAAGAATTAACTAAAGAAACATTAGGGGTTCCAGTAATTGCAATTGGCGTACCAATGGTTGTGGACGCAGCAACAATTGCCACAGATAGCATAAATATATTAATTTCAAAATTGCAAAATGAAGCTAAATCTAATGATTATTTAAATAAATTAAAAGAAGAGGATAAATACGAGATGATAAAAGAAGCCTTGCTTCCAGATGATTATAATTTAATGGTAACACCAAAAGAAATAGATGACCTCATTGAAAGTATGTCATCTGTAGTTGCTAGGGGAATTAATAAATCGTTTTAGATTACAAATTTATATAATAAAAGTATTAAAAGCATGTGTACGGGGTAAAACCAGTATAAAAAATATTTTGTTTTTTTCCCCTGCTTTTCATTATAGAAATTTATTAATATAATAGGTGAAATTGCGAATAGACCTAATAGTATGTAAGCAAATATATGATGTTGCAGATATTCGACTGCATAGTGACAAATGACTACTGTAGTAAATGCAAGGGTTCTAAGAAGTGGGTTCTTTTTAAAAACATAAAATACTATAATAACAATAATACCATAAGCACCATAATCTGTATGTAGTGCTTCTGCTAATAGCGCGAATAGTAGCAAAATAAATGGTGCTAAATACTTGTTTTTTGCTTTATCTATAATTGTAATAGTTAATAATCCCCAAAACAAAGTGAACATAACATTTAGAGTTGTTACGTCAGTCATTATTGAAGTAAATAGCATATAAGGTACTTGAGAAATAATTGCAAAAAGAAATAATTTAGATAAATATTTCTTTAGGTTTTTTGTGTGAATATAACCTTCGCTTATTTGAAACGCAAAAATAGGAAAGGCTATTCTTCCTATGTAATTAAAATTTGAAAAACTACCATCAAAGATTGCGTATCCAATATGGTCTATAAACATTGCGACGCATGCAATTACTTTAAGTGCAAAACTAGTCAAAAAAACCACTCTCCTAAAAAGGTGAGTTTAGTATATCATAAAAAAATGATTTATTTCTTTACTTTTTTCAAATTTGTTAATTTATACGTTTTACAAATATTACAATCTCTACAAATGATAACGCGCTTATCAAAAATAAGTTTTAGTGTATTAATAAACTCATCATCATCATCGATTAAGTGTATATATATTTTTTCTGGGAGTAATGTTAAAAGGGCATTTAACACGTAGTCATTTGTAGAAAAAGATATATCAGATAAATATTTGGCATTAAAGTCAGAATTATTAATATCAATAACATTATTTTCATTATTTACAAGAATTGATTCATGATTTTGATAAATAAGATGAACTTTATCTATTGTTGGTTTTTTGGAAGAAATATAAAGTTTTAGCAAGTCTATAAATTCATTGTATTCGCGTTCTATTAAAAATTTATTTACAGAATAATCTACAGTACTATCAATACTTTTTAAATAGTTATTTAATCTAAAATTGACAAAACCATCTAGTAAAATACATTTGTTTTCTATAACATAATCGTGTATTGAAGAGAAAACAGAATGATATCTATCTTCTAAATCAACATAATCTTCATTTTCTAAAACATCTGTGCAAGTATTTAAAATATTTCTTTTTTCAATATCTGTAAAGTAAAAATAATTAGAATTAATAATCCTTTTTATAAGTTTGTTTTCATAAAACTCAAGTATAGCTAAGCTCAGAATATTTGAAAGGGAAGAAAAGAAATCCTTAGAATTATTTCCGGTATAGTGAATGATAACATTGTTATAATGCTTAAATTTGTTTTTAGATAAATAAACACTGTCTAAATTCAGGTCAGATAGATTGTTTAACAAATAATTAATTATATTTTCGTTATTAGTTTTGATGCAGACAGAATTTATCAATGCTAAAACTCCCTTCAAAGATATATGTATATTATCTACTAAATTAGCAATAGATATACATATTTTATTCTTCGACGGGAGTTTTTGAAACTTGTATACTAATAATAAATCATATAATTTATATTATCGAAAATTTTATCTTTTTCGCATATGTCCTTAAGAACGAGTTTATCAATTTCATTGCTTTTAATTTGATAATACAGTTTGGTAAATCTTCCAACATGGTCTTTAATTCTTTTTTTGGCATAATCAACCATAGTTCCATTCGTTATAATAAATAGCCAGTCGCTGCTTTGGGCTAAAAGTAGTTCTCTCGCACATTGATTTAATGCAAGTAGTTTTAAAGGCTCTTGTTCATTTGGAAATAATTGTGCAAGTTCACACATCCTATCTGCTGCCTTATGCAAGTGTTTATGAGCATAATCGTTTGTCATATTAAGCCAAACCTCACTGTATCCATTAGCACCCCAACTCGAACGGCATGGAGAAGAAATTTGCATATCTGGGAATTTATCTATATATTCCCCAGGAGTAATAAGCTCAAAGTTAGATTCATCGTAGTAAATCTTTTTAAATAATATATATAACCAATATGGACCTTCATACCACCAATGACCGTACAATTCTGCATCATAAGGGCAAACAACAATAGGGGGTACATCCATATGTTTAGATAAATTGTTAATCTGATTTACTCTAGAATCTAAAAAGTGACCTGCTTGCTTTTCAGCAGAATCCATAGCCCATCTTGGATTATAGTAATCCTTATTATTGTCTTTAGAGGTGATTCTATAGTATTTTATTCCAGTATCTACACGTGCACCATTGCTCGCTATATATGGTTTAATATATTCGTAGTCGGCTTCATATCCAATATCTCTATAAAACTCTCGATAATTAAAATCACCAGGATATCCGTTAATAGAACTCCAAACTTGCCTTGAAGATTCTATATCTCTTCCTAAGGCTATAACTCCATTTGGAGATACAATTGGAGCAAAAGTTCCATAAATAGGGGTGGGATCCGCATATAGAATTCCATGAGATTCGGTAATAACATATTCTATGCCAAACTCTTTTAAATAAGTGTCTGCCTCTGGAACATATCCGCATTCTGGAAGCCAAATTCCACGAGGAGATTTACCGAAATATTTTTTATATGTTTCTACTCCAACTGCAATTTGAGCTTTTATGGCTTTTTCATTAACATATAGAATTGGAAAATATCCATGAGTAGCTCCACATGTTATAATTTCTAGGACGCCAATATCTTGAAAATACTTGAAACCATTTATAATGTTAGATTTATATACATCTTTAAAAATGTGTAAGTCATTAGAAAATCTATCTAAATAGTATTTAGATAGTGAGTGTAATTTTTCGTTTTCTTTAGTTCTTTCTAATTCCTTTTTACATAGTTCAATATGAGATTTTAAATATTTAATATATCTTTTTTGTAAAAGTTTATTATCTAACATATAAAGAAGAGGAGGGGTAATAGACATTGTTATTCTAAACTTAACACCTTCGTCTTCTAGTTTTTTGAAATTTTCTAATAAAGGAATATATGTTTCGGAAATGGCTTCGAATAGCCATTTCTCTTCTAAATAATCTTCGCTTTCTGGATGATGCACAAAAGGTAAGTGTGCATGCAAAATAAATGAGACATATCCTTTTTTATTAACTGACATAAAATTTGCAATCCTTTCAAACTTATTTAAATGTTGATGTTGGGTTTGAAGAAGAAGGATTATTTAAATCAATAATATCTTCTTTTGTATAAATATCCTTATATATATTTTGAATATTATATGCATTTGTAATAGTTTTAACGAAGCTAAGGTCTGAAATAGTTTTAAAGTATTCCTTGTTCGTTTTAACATTTTTAAAATGTATTAGTTTTTGCTCTTTTTCAAATAAAATATGGTCGTTAGGATTTTCAATTACATTTGAAGAAGCAATATGTACAAAATTGTTTGGGATAAATATATCGCTAGATTTTGGCTTTCTTCTAAGCTCAACATAATAGTCGTTCTTCGTATCTTGAACATCAAAATACCATGTGTCAGCAAAATCATTTATTTGAGTTTCAAACGAATACCCTAAAGTATTGTTTTTTATATACAAAACAGGAACGGTAATATTAAAGAAATCTACACCAAACTTATTTTTACAGTTTTGTTTATCTTCGTCAGAAATATCCCAATACACAAAAAGTCTTTTAGGCGATTGAGCAAGAAGTTTTACAACAGTCTCATTATATCTTGGAGGCAAATCGTAATATTCGTTATAGGGGTGCATTGAAGATTCTGGCGTTGTTGTTAATTTATTTTTTTTGGTCGTTGATTTGATTTTGGGCGTATGCGATACGCCCCTACGTTCTGACGTGGATTTTGTTGTTGTTTTGGTTTGGGTTTCTGTTTTAGTTTTAGACGTAGTTTTTTTTGTTGTTGTTTTAGGTTGGGTTTCAGTTTTAGACGTACGTTTTGTTGTAGCTTTTTTTGCAGGTTCTTTCTTTACAGTGGTTTTTTTAGATTTAGTTGTTATTTCTGTTTTAGGCGTACGTTTTGCCGTGGTTTTCGTTTTTTTATTTAATTCTTTTTTAGCTATTTCTTCTTTTGTTTTTTTAGGCATCTTGTTAAAATCCCCCTTAAAATGTAAATATATAATAATATATATCAATAAAATAATAAATACAACAAAAAAGGACATAAAATGTTTGACTTTTTTTGTTCTATAAAATATTATTAACCAGGCAGAAATTTAAACAATAAGAATATTAAAATTTTAATAGGAGGGAATCTTATGGAAAACAAAAAAATGCTACTAGATACTAACGAAAAGCCACCTGTTCATCAGTGGATAGTCCTTGCGTTTCAACATTTATTTGCAATGTTTGGGGCAACGATATTAGTACCTATATTAGTAAACTCAGCAGCTGGAGAGACAGTATTAACAATACCAGTAGCTTTAGCATCATCTGGAATTGGTACACTAATTTACATTTTATGTACAAAAGGAAAATCACCAGTGTACTTAGGAAGTTCATTTGCATTTATTGCACCTATAGCCGCTGCATTCTTAAAAGGTGGCATAAGTGGAGCAATGACAGGCATCATGGTAGTTGGACTTATCTATGTAGTTTTCGCAATTTTAATAAAACTAATTGGAAAAGGGTGGATAGATAAATTATTGCCACCAATAGTTATTGGACCAATGATAATGATAATAGGTCTTGCATTGGCACCATCAGCAATATCTCAAGTGGGAATTACAGCAGATGCTGCATTTGAATGGAAAACTGTGTTGGTTGCAGTAGTAACTTTCCTTGTAACAGCAGTTATATCAGTTAGAGGAAAAGGATTCCTAAAAATAATACCATTTATACTAGGAATTTTAGCAGGTTATATTGTTGCAGTAATACTTGGACTAGTTGACTTTACAGCAGTAACAGATACAGCATGGTTTAGCGTACCTAACTTTATAATCCCATTCATGAGCTATATGCCAAACTTTGGTGCAATACTAACAATAGCGCCAATTGCTTTAGTTACTATGGCAGAACATATTGGGGATCATACTGCACTTAGTACAATAATAGGAAAAGATTTATTAAAGGAACCAGGATTAGATAGAACTCTATTAGGAGATGGAATTGCAACATTTGTAGCAGGATTACTTGGAGGACCAGCAAACACAACATATGGAGAAAACACATCAGTAGTTGGAATGACAAAAGTAGCATCTGTTTGGGTAATAGGGTTAGCAGCAATTCTTGCAATAACTTTAGCATTCTTTGGTAAGTTTACAGCACTTGTTTCTACAATACCAAATGCAGTTTTAGGAGGAGTTTCATTACTTCTTTATGGATTTATTGCAGTTAATGGTTTGAAAATACTAATAGAAAAACAAGTAGATTTTGGAAAAACAAAAAATATAGTAGTAGCATCTACTATGTTGGTTCTTGGATTAGGAGGAGCAATAATTTCAATTAGTAGTGGAGACTTCTCTATATCTATTTCAGGGATGAGTTTAGCAGCCATTATAGGGATTTTAATAAACCTACTATTGCCAGCTGAGAAAGAATAAAAATAAATTAAATATTACAAATATATTACAAAAATATTTCTTTAATAATACATTATTAAAGAAATATTTACTTTTATAGCCCAATCTTATAAAATAATGTCGATTAATTGAAAAAATGCAAAAGAGAAAGGGGCATGGTACAAATGAAAATATTAATGCTTACATGGGAATATCCTCCAAGAATAGTAGGAGGAATAGCGCGTGTAGTACATGATTT
>JAISHG010000004.1 GCA_031262685.1 Lachnospiraceae bacterium
GTAATTGGGTTAATAACAGATAGAGACATAACCCTAAGGGCTGTAGCAGAGGGGAAAGACACAAAGCAGCTTAAGGCGCAGGATATAATGTCGACAAAAATATATAAGGTAGAAGATACAGTAGACGTAACAGAGGCAAGCAAATTGATGTGCGACTGCCAAGTAAAACGAGTACCCGTAACAAGTAACAATGCAATAGTGGGAATAATAACGCTAGCAGATTTAACCAATAACCATGCAAATATATCTGACCAGGAAATAACGACAACATTAAAACGAATATGCGACTGGCA
Source organism: Lachnospiraceae bacterium (assembly GCA_031262685.1). Lineage (GTDB taxonomy): Bacteria > Bacillota > Clostridia > TANB77 > CAG-508 > CAKPQL01. The sequence continues at coordinate 294 of JAISHG010000004.1, forward strand.
CTAATGTGTTTGGGTTTAGTAATAAATATGCAATAACAAATTTGCTCCCAGGGCTTATGCAATAAATTTTTTCTCCGTCCCGACGGAGCTCCCTGCTCCGAAAAAATTTATTTGCATGGCGCCCCTCGCGCAAATTTGTTTTTCATGTCTGACAATAATTGATATGTGTAATAAATATCTGTAGGGGCGCATGATTGCGCCCTTTTGTTGCGTCTGGCAAGGTACATAATTGTAACATAGGTATATGGTAAAATGTTGGGTTTATGTAATCGTAGGGGCACCTGCCTACAGGTACCCCTATGTGTGTATGTGCAAACAATAAAAAAGCTACACCGATGTGTAGCTAGAACCACCTAAGTGGCATTTAAGTAAAAACTTTATTTTAACTCATTGTATTAATTTAAATAGTATGTTATATTTATAACATTCTTGGAGAATTTTGTCAACAAAAATATTTTAGTTTTATAAGGAGTAGTAATATGGAAGATACGAAGAATTATAATATTGCACTAGATATAGGAACAAATTCAGTAGGATGGTCTGTAACAGATGATAAAAACAATTTATTAAGTTACAATAAAAAAGTGTTGTGGGGAGCTAGAATATTTGATGCTGGAGAAACAAAACAAACAAGAAGAACTTTCAGAAGTACGAGAAGAAGACTAGATAGAAGGAGAGAAAGAATCAATTTATTAAGACAATTACTAAAGGAAGATATAGAAAAAGTAGATCCATATTTCTTTATAAAATTAGATGAGAGCTTTAAGTGGTTAGAAGATAAAACATGCAAACCAGAATTTGAAAGTGTATTTAAAGATATAAATTACAATGCGAAATATCCAACAATATATCATTTGAGAAATGAATTAATAACTAAAAAAGAAAAATTAGACATACGTTTAGTATACTTAGCAATAGTTCATATTATAAAGTACAGAGGTAACTTTTTATATGAAAATTTGGATATGAATTCAAATAATGCACCAGAAGAAGTAATAAGTAAATTAAATCAAATACTAAATTACGTAAAAGAAATAAAAAGTAACGAAGATACAGAATTGAATTTTGATGAAGATATAGTAGCAGAAATAATTAATATATTAAAACTGCAAGAAAAATCGGCTATAAAGAAAGAAAAATTAAAAGATATATTAGGTGTAAATTTAAAAGAAAATAAAGATAAAAAGATAGCATTAGAACAACTTTGTAATGCTTTTATTGGATATAATTCAAATATATCTAAATTGTTTGGTAAAGAGCAAGAACTTAAAATAGATTTTTCTGCAGAATTAGACGAAGATAAAATATTAGAAGTTTTAACTGGAGAAGAATATGAGATAGTACTTGATATAAAAGCAATATATGATTTTAATGTTTTACAAAAAATAATGAAAAATAAGAGTAATATCTCAGAAGTTTTTAAAGAAAAATTCGATAATTACCATGAAGATTTGGAATTTTTGAAATATTTATATAGAAATCATGCAAAAGATAAATATTTCGATATGTTTAGAAATAGCAATAAAAAAACAAATTATTACAATTATAACGGAAAGAACTTCGATAAAAAGTTACCTAAAAGAACAGGTACAAAATGTTCATTAGAAGAATTGTATAAAACTATAAATAAAGACTTAATGTACAATGATAAAGAAAAACAATTTGATCAATTGATTGACACAACTGGAAGTTATTATAGTGATATAGATTTAGATAAGTTAAATAGAATGATAAATAGGATGGAAGAAAAAGCATTCTTAGAAAAACTTAATACAACAGATAATGGAGCCATACCATATCAGGTACATAGGTCTGAATTAGAAAAAATATTAGAAAATCAGTCTAACTTTTACAACACTATAAAAGAAGAAAAAGAAAAAATAATTAGTATAATGAATTTCAGAGTACCATACTATATTGGACCTCTTAATGCTGCAAGTAAAGAATTCGCATGGATTGTAAGAGATGATACTAAAATATATCCGTGGAATTTTGAAGATGTTGTAAATATTGAAGAATCAGCGGAAAAATTCATAGAAAGAATGACTAGTTTTTGTACATATTTACCAAAAGAAAAAGTTGTGGCAAAACAAAGCTTGTTGTATTCAAAATACTGTGTATTAAACGAATTAAATAATATAAGCATTAATAATAAAAAAATAGATTACAAATTAAAACAGTTAGCATTTAACGAATTGTTCAAAAAGAAGAAAAGGGTCACAAAAAAAGAATTTGAAAAGTTTATAAAAGATAATAATTATGTATTAAAGATAGAAAACACAAGCGGATATCAAAATGAGAATGGATTTGCAAGCAGTTTGACATCATATAATGATATGGCAAAAATTTTTGGAGAAGATTTTGTAGAAAAAAACCAGGATAAAATAGAAGATGTTATTAAAGCTATAACTTTATTTACAGAAAGAAAAATTTTAAAACAACGAATACAAAAAATCTTACCTAATTTGGAAGAAGAAAAATTAAACAAATTACAAAAACTAAAATATAGCGGATGGGGAAAACTGTCTAAAAAATTATTGCTGGGATTGAAATCTAAAAGTGATAATAAAACAATAATGGACAAACTATGGGATGCAGACTTTAACTCAGAAGAAAAAGTAATACATAACATGAATTTTATGCAAATAATAAATGAATCTTCATTTGGATTTAAAGAACAAATAGAGAAAGAAGAAAAAGAAAGTTTAAAAAGTAGTTTTTCTTATGATGATGTGGAAGACATACCATGTTCTCCGGCAGTAAAACGCAGTTTGTGGCAAACAATACAAGTTGTAAAAGAAATAAAGAAGGTAATGAAGTGTGAGCCAACGAACATATTTATTGAATTTACAAGAGAAGATGGAGAAAAAGGGAAAACAACAGATAATAGAATAAAAATGTTAAAAAAATTGTATGAAACATTAAATAGAGAGGTACTTGCTGGTTACAATGAAAATGTATTATCTGATTTAAATAAACAAGACGAAAAGCAAACATTAACAGATATGTTATATTTGTATTATTTACAAAATGGAAAATGTTTGTACAGCGGAAAGACTTTAACGATTAGCGAATTAACTCAAACATGTGAGATAGACCATATAATTCCTAGAAGTTATATAAAGGATGATAGTTTTTCTAATAGAGCATTAGTATTAAGACCAGAAAATCAGAAAAAGTCTAATGGACAGATACCAGAAGAAACTATTAATAAACAATTTGCTTGGTGGAAACAACTTTATGATTGTGGATTAATGGATGCAAAGAAATTTAAAAATCTAACAAGAACACAAGATTTTAGGGAATCAGATAAGGAAAAATTTATTGCTAGACAACTAGTAGAAACAAGCCAGACGGTAAAATATGTCGCAAATATTTTAAATAATGTTTATAAAAATATAAAAGTTTATGCAATAAGGGCAAAAATGTCTTCGGATTTCAGAAAAAAATATGACATTATTAAATGTAGAAGTGTAAACAACTTTCACCATGCGCACGATGCATACATTGCAAGTATAATTGGGAATCATGCTGTGCAAAACGGATTAACTCAGTTTGAATATGGCTTGAAAAACGAAGCTGAGATGAAAAAGAAAATAAACCAGTACCTAAATAAGAACGATGAAATAGCTGAAAATAGCATGAAATCGGGCAAAAAATATAGCGATTTATACGGTGTAATATTAAATGTAATGGACAAAGATGAAAGTGTTAATATTGACAAAATCAAAAAAGCAATACTAAAAAATGAATTAGTAAATGCTGATGGAGAAGTATTAAAAGCAATACCGCTAGTTACAAAAAAAGTAGAGGAATTAACGGGAGAATTCTATAATCAAACGTTATATGGTAGAAATGTTGTAAATTCAAGTAAGAATACATACTTGCCAGTAAAAAAAGAATTGGATGCGAAGAAATATGGTGGATATACTAGTGTAAATAAAGCATATTATTCGATGATTAGTTTTGTAAATAAAAAGGGAGAAATGGAAATTAAACTAGTTGGTATTCCCATATATATTGAAAAACTAGTACAAGATAAAAAACAAACAATATTATACTATTTTGAACAATCAGGATATGAAAATGTAAAAATATTAAAAAATAAAATTTGTAAATACCAAAGATTCATGGACGATAAAGGGAATTTGTTGGAACTTACTAGTGATAAGTATTATGGTTCATGTAAGGAATTGATTTTTGACTATAATATTGTAGAAACATTAAGAGATATAGAGAAAAAAATATATTTAAAATGCACAGAAGAAGAGAAAGAAAACTTTGGTATTAAACTTAATAATGTATATGATATTTTTATTAAAAAGATAGAGCAAGAAGTAAAAGAATACAAAAGGGAAGCGGATGAATTAAAAGCAGCTAAAGGAAGTTTTGAAAAATTGAATTTAGAAGATAAAAGTAAAGTGATTCTTAATATTATGGAAGTTACTAAAGGGACGTACAAGGATTTGAGTAAATTGCAGAACGGTAGTAAAACACTTAGTAAAGTGTTTGGAATGAGAAACTATTTTAAACTTTCAGAAGATTTAACATTTATAGATGAATCAGTAACAGGAATATATGTGAAAAGGTACAAAGTAAAAGATTTAATAAAATAAGATACAAAAGAAGAGGTTAGTATGGGGTGGAGAACAATTTTAATAACTCAAAATTGCAAACTAAGCTATCAGAATGAATATATGTTAATACGAAACGAAAATTTACAAATGGTGCATTTGTCTGAAATAAGTCTAATAATAGTGGATACAGGGCAGGTTTCAATAACATCATATTTAATAAGTGAGCTTGCAAAAAACAAAATTAAACTTATATTTGTAGACGAATTGCATAATCCTGTATGTGAAACTGTGCCGTATTATGGGAGTTTTAATACTAGCAAAAAAATATTAAGCCAAATTGAATGGGATAAAGAAGTAAAAGAAAAAGTTTGGCAGAAAATAATACAATACAAAATATTTAATCAGTATAAAATGTCCGAAATGTTTGAAATATCCTCTTCAGATAAATTGTTAGAATATGTTAAAGATGTTCAAATAGGAGATTCTACTAATAGAGAAGGTCATGCCTCAAAAGTATATTTTAATTTACTATTTGGGAAAAAGTTTATAAGGCATGAATCAGACAACACTAATATTGCACTGGACTATGGATATAGCATTCTTCTTTCAACTTTTAATAAAGAGATAGTAAGTAAAGGGTATATTACTCAATTAGGAATAAATCATAAAAACGAATTTAATTATTTTAATTTTGCGTGTGATTTAATGGAACCATATAGAGTATTAGTAGATGAAGTTGTATATAGAAATGTAGATAGAGCATTAGACAGAGATTACAAAATAGAGTTAATAGATGTTCTAAATAGAAAAGTAAGTATAGATGGCAAATCCCAATATGTTAATAATGCTATTCCAATATACATTAAAAGTGTATTAGATTCACTGGAAAACAAAGATAAAATAGAAATATTTAATTATGAGTTATAGATTTATGAGATTAATAGTATTTTTTGATTTGCCAACAGATACTGCAAAAGATAGACGAAATTATACTCTATTTAGAAAATTTTTAATAAAAGAAGGATTTATAATGATGCAAGAATCTATATATACAAAACTTGCGTTAAATGGTTCAGTTGTAGAATCTGTAAAACAGAAACTACATAAAGCAAAACCACCATATGGGTTAGTTCAAATGTTAACTGTAACTGAAAAACAGTATGCCAGCATGGAGATGCTAGTAGGTAGCAGTTATACAAATGTTTTAAACGATACAGAGAGGTTAATTATACTATGAGAATTAGTATTTTAGGATATGAAAATGAAATTGAATTTGAAGATGGATATGTTAATGTGCTAAATATACAGAATAAGCATCTATTTACAAATATAATCAGTACGCTAAATGAATTATGTAATAATGATAAGTATGAGACAAATGAAATAGCACTACACGATGATAATGGGATATGCAAATTTAATCAATATGCAGAAATTGTACTTGATTTTTTTAATATAGAAATTAATTCAAAGAAAATAATTGTAAAATTGTATGACGAAATTAGCAAAAACATAGATGACATAGATAAAAGTAATGTATTAAAGTTAACTAATGAGCTAAGGCAATTATTATTTTTAAAAGCAGAAGAATTAGAGTTTAATTTTGAAATGTCAAATGAAGTGTCTATTGTAGAATTGTTAAAGTTATATGATTTGAAAATTGACAAAAATATGTATATAGATTTTACAGAAAAACTAAATTTTTTAGTAGATGTAATATCTACACTAAATATAGCAAAAATACTAATACTGCCTAATCTAAAACTATATTTGGATGAAAATGAAGTAGAAGAATTTTATAAGTATGCATTGTATAAAGACTTAAATATACTAGTTATAGAAAATGGTATAGATAATAAATTATTGAAGTACGAAAAAGTTTTTAGTATAGATGA
>JAISHG010000015.1 GCA_031262685.1 Lachnospiraceae bacterium
TTAGTTATGTTTAAAAATCAATGGGAGGTGTAACAACATGGCAAAATGTGAAATTTGTAGTAAGTCTGTTAACTGGGGAAATAAACTTAGTATAACCCGTTCTCATATAAGTAAAAGAACTTCAAGAACTTTTAAACCAAATTTAAGAACAGTTAAAACCATGATAGATGGTCAGCCAAAAAGAATTACGGTTTGTGCTAAATGTTTAAAGAGTGGTAAAATTAGTAGAGTTTAAAATATGTTTGTAGGGGTGTATTGCATACACCCCCTATTTTTTTCTTTTGATATATTATATGTATTTATTTTACACCGAATATCAATTTTACAAATCCTCTTAAGAATTTTGGAACTCTTTTAACAACTATTTTCATTTTACACACTCTCCTTTGTTTATATTTAGCAAGATAGCCACATAAAACCAACTGCTATTATCACTATTCCCAGTATAAATAACCATCCTGTAAATGGAAGTAATATAACCATTAGTATTCCAAGCCCAAATCCAATTAAACAAACCGCTAAAGTTTTCTTTAATAATCTTAACATATACTACCCCCAAAAGTTAATTTAATATATAATATTCATTATGTAACAAAGGAGTGATTATTTTGAAAAATAATGATGTAATTAAAATTATAGAAATACTAAAAGAAACGTATCCAGATGCAAAATGTAGCCTAGATTTTTCTACTCCGTTCGAACTGCTAATTAGCGTTATGCTATCTGCGCAATGTACAGATGAAAGAGTTAATAAAGTTACACCAACAATATTTTCTAAGTATAGTTCTCCTGAGGATTTTGCAAATGTAGATATTGAAGAAATAGAGACCCTCGTGCATCCATGTGGATTTTACAAGAACAAATCTAAAAATATTAAAGCAGCAGCGAATGTTGTTTTGAATACATTTAACGGAGTAGTTCCAGAAACTATGGAAAAATTGGTAACAGTTCCAGGAATAGGCAGAAAAAGTGCTAATGTTATTTTGTTAGAAGCATTTAATAAACCCTATGGAATTGCTGTAGACACACATGTTAAAAGAATTTCTAACAGAATTCGGATTAACTAAAAACTCTAATCCTGTTAAAATAGAAGAAGATTTATTAAAAATTGTTCCAAAGGAATATATAAAAGATGTAAACCATTTGTTTATATGGCATGGCAGAAACATATGCAAAGCGCCATCACCAAAATGCGATATTTGCCCAATAAAAAGCTATTGTAAATTCTTTTCCAAAAAGAAAACATCCTAATTATTTTTAGGATGTTTTTTGTATTACAAATTGATTTTTATGCTCTTGGATGAGCTTTTCTATATACATTTTTTATACTTTCATCTTGAAATTGCATATATACCTGAGTTGAAGATATATCTGAATGTCCAAGCATTGTTTGTATTGCTTTTAATTCTGCACCATTTTGTAAAAGATGTGCTGCAAATGAGTGTCTTAAAACGTGTGGTGTTATATCTTTAGATATATGGGCTTGATCTTTATATAATTTTACTATTTTCCAGAAACCTTGTCTTGTTAGTCTTTTTCCATTGATATTTACAAATAAAGCATTGTTTTTGTCTATGTCTTTAATAAGTATTGGTCTTGCAGAATCCACATAACTTTTTAAAGCTTTAAGTGACATTGAACCTAATGGTATATGACGTTCTTTTGTAGATGTTCTGCAAACAGCGAAACCATCTTCAAAATTTACATCTTCGATATTTAAAGAAATAATTTCTGTAACTCTCATTCCTGTAGCATATGCAAATTCTAACATTGCTTTATCTCTGATACCTTTTAAATCTGCATTACTTGGTTGTTCTAATAATAATTCTACTTCTTGTGAAGAAAGTACACTTGGTGCCTTTTTTTCTATTTTAGGAGACTGTATTCCTTCTACTGGGTTTGAACCCACTTTTTTTGTTCTTTGCAAGAAATTATAGAAAGATCTTATTGATGCTAAGTTTCTAGATATTGTAGATGATTTCTTGGCATTTTTTTGCAAAAATTTAACATAATTTTGAATATCGGTTAATGATATATTTATATAATCTATATTTTCTTTATTTATATATTCTTCATATTGAAGTATGTCTCTTTTGTATGATTGCAATGTGTTATCTGATAATTTTTTATCATTTTGAATAAAATCTAAAAATAATTTAATCTCTTTTTCCACTTACCTTCAGCCCCTATCATTTTATTTTGAACAAAAAGTATTTACATAAGATAAATACTCATTTGTTATATCAAACCACAGCATAAATGTAAATACTTTTTACAAATTTTTTTGGGCATTCTATTTTAATTGAATTCATCTAGTGTTTTAAACACATATCCTTTGCTTTTTATTTGCTTTATACATTCATCTAATACACTTGCATTATCACTTGAAACTGCATGTAACAATATAACTTCACCATTATGTAGATTTTCTAATATTTTAGTTTTTGCGTAATCTAATCTTCCTTGTTTGCCTCTATTCCAATCATCGTATGCAAAGCTCCAAAGCACTGTTGTATAACCTAACGATTTAGATATTCCTACTGTTCTATCGCTGTATTCACCTTTAGGAGGTCTTACATATTTCATTTCGTATCCTGTCTTTTCAAAAACAGCAGAATGCAAATCCATTATTTCAGATTTTAAAGTTTCATCATCAATATCCGGCATACTATAATGATTCACAGTATGGTTTCCTACAGTATGACCTTCATCAACCATTCTTTGCACTAAATCGGAATTATTGTTTAAAAAACCACCCGTTATAAAGAAAGCCGCTTTAACGTCGTTTTCTTTTAGAACATCTAACATTTGAGCTGTATAACCATTTTCATAACCTTCGTCAAATGTTAAGTAAACTACCTTCTCATCGGGGTTTCCCATTGCTATTCCCTCATACTTATTTAAAACTTCCATATTGGCAGTCCCCAAAGTTGGTTGACTCTCTCCTTCTCCTCTTTTTAACCCCCAAGCGATTTTTTTGTTATTTACAACACCTGCGTTTGCTTGTATGGTTTTATCTTGTTTTTCACTAAATCCTACAAATGTACATATTGAAATAAGCAAAACTATACCTAAACATAATATCTTTTTTCCGGATATAACGCTAATTTTTAATCTATTACCTCTTTTTGATTCTTTATGTGGTCTATCTTTAATAGAATCTGTTATTTTATTAAAAAACAATTTAATACCTCCTCTTTTTAATTACATTTTGTTAATTTTATGTTTCTTAATAGAATTTATTACCATGTTATCTATATATGATTTGATTTTTATTATGAACATGCTATACTTAGTATGATTCTTATATATATCTATTTTGACTATAAGAATTACACTACTATAAATAATTATTGGGGAGGGAAATACTATGCCAAAATTGTCAGAATTAGAGTCCTATCTTCTTAAAGAAATCACTCTGGCAGAAGCAACTCTACAGGAGTTAGAAACAGACGTGATTATCGCAGTTTGGGTGCAGCAAGATCGCACAGCACCTTATTTCGCCCACGTTTACTCATTCCTGCGGCCGGAGACCCATCAGTAACGCCCGCAATGGCTGTAGAAAAAGCTATGGAAATGGTAAACAAACAGAACCATTATCAAGTCAGAGTCGACACCGGCGATATGTACACTGCCTATTTTTGCGATGAATAATCACATTCCGCATAAGTGGATTTGTAGAGCAAGAGCCTCCTCAATAGGTGGCTTTTTGCTTGCCAAATACTATCTTATTTACCCATTACATAGTTTTTTGCTTGCTGAATCATTCTCTTTATCATATTTCCTCCAACTTTACCTACATCTTTTGAAGAAATTTCACCATTGTATCCGCTTTTTAAATTCACTCCAACTTCACTTGCAACTTCATATTTGAATTTTTCTAAAGAACTTTTCGCTTCGGGAACCGTGTTTTTACTGTCTGACATACGTTTTACCTCCTAAGATAAGTACAAAAAAATACCGAAAAAACTTACTTGTTTTTTCAGTATTATAATTTGTATTTCTTCCATTTTTAAACTGGAAAATTTTTCTTTAGATAGGTTTATTCTGGTTCTACTAAACCATAGTTCTTACCATCTTTAATTCTGTATATTACGTTTACTTTATTTGTTTCAACATTTATAAATGCTAAAAACATATTGTTTGGTTTTTCTTGTAATTTTAATTTTGCATCTTCTGGAGTCATTGGTTTAATTTCGTAATATAATGTTTTAATAATTTCATTTTCTATTGAAGTTTGTTTTGCACCAATATCTGCAACCTCTAAACCTTTTAATGAACCATCTTTATTTTGTCTTTCTTTTTGTGTTTTCGATTTTCTTATTTGTCCTTCTAATATATCTATATCTTTATCGATGGCTGCATACAAATCTCTGTGCGCTGTTACAGCTCTAAATGCAAGTATAGACATTTCTGCAATCTCTTCACCTTTTTCAGATTTTATTGTAACAAATAATTCTATTTCTTCATCAAAATATTTTTCTATTCTTTCAGACTTTTTTTCTATGTATTCCTTTATTGAATCTGTTAGTTTTAAATCTTTACAAGTAATTTTTATACTCATTGTAATTCCTCCTCTTATGTTTTTGTTAATTATATGTAATTGTAAATGGTTTGTCAAGGAATAGAAAGGCGATTAGTATATGTCAAATTCCGCGAGAGGAGTTAATATATTTAAGTCGCTCATGTCTTCCCACCGGTACTGTATAGCTCGCTATCGCTCGCTAACAGTCCACGGCGGTCCCCACGAGAACATTCGCTTTTAAATATATTAACCCCTCTCGCGGCATACATACTTTTTTAGACATCCCCTACAGCATTCGTAATTCCTCTACGATTTCTTTAATGCTATTTATTAAATATTTTACATCTTCTATCGTGTTTTCGTCTCCAAATGTAATTCGTAAGGAAGATCCTGCTAATTTTTCGTCTAGCCCTATCGCCATTAGTACGTGTGATGGCAAAGCAGAACCAGAACTACACGCAGAACCTGCAGATGCACAAATTCCTCTTTCGTCTAGTTTTAGAAGCAGCCCTTCTGCATCTACACCAACAAATGACATATTTGCATTGCCTGGTAATCTTCTTTCGAAATGACCATTTAATTTTACATTTGGAATAGTTTTTGTAATTTCACTTATATAATACTCTCTTAAGTCTAGCATTTTATTTGTGTAGCTTTCAATATTATTGTTTGCAAGTTCAAGTGCCTTACCCAAGCCAACAATGCCTGCTATATTTTCTGTCCCCGCTCTTTTATCTTTTTCTTGATGTCCTCCATCTTGAATTTTCTCAAAATTTATATCGTTTTTTACGTATAAAGCGCCCATGCCTTTTGGTCCATAAAATTTGTGTGCCGAAAGTGAAAGCATATCTATGCCCATTTCTTGCACATCAATTTTTATAGTGCCTGCCGCTTGGACTGCATCTGTATGAAAACGAATATTATGTTTTTTTGCTATTTTTGCTATTTCATATATTGGCTGAATAGTTCCTATTTCATTATTTGCAATCATTATTGTTATTAGTATTGTCGATGATGTTATTGAATCTTCTAATTCTTTTAAATCTATAAGTCCATCTTTGTCTACGTTCAAATATGTTACTCTATATCCTTGTTCTTCTAGCTTTTTACACGTGTTTAATACAGATGGATGCTCTATTTTACTGGTTATAATATGAGTCCCCAAATTCTTATTTGCATATGCAAAACCTTTTATTGCAAGGTTGTTACTTTCGCTCCCACACGAAGTAAAATATATTTCTTTTGGATTACAATTTAGTACATTTGCTACTTTAATTCTTGCTTCATCTAATGCTTTTTTAGACTTTCTACCTACTGAATATAGTGAAGATGCATTACCATAGTTTTGTACAAAATATGGTAGCATTTCGTTTAAAACTTCTTCCTTAACTGCAGTAGTTGCAGCATGGTCAAAGTATCTAACAATTGTACTCATTTATTATTATAATCACATTCCTTTCATTTCTTTTAAGATATTGTATAAAGTATCTTTTATAAATTCTGCTGATGTTAATGGAGCAACTTTTCCTGGTAAAGACAACGCCCAAATTGTTTTTAAACCTTTTCTTTTTGCCATATCTCTATCTATTCCTCCAGGATTTGATGCTAAATCAATTAGTAATGCGTTTTTGTCTACTTTGTCTAGCATTTCTTCATTTAGTATCATATGTGGCACTGTGTTTATTATTATGTCATATTTAGAAATTTCGTCTTTTAGAATATTTAAATGCACAGGATTATATCCATATGCTTTTATCCATGCTATATCTGATTCTTTTCTGGCTTCGCAAGAAACTCTTGCACCTATTCCGTATAGCATTTTTGAAAGAATTTTACCAATTCTACCAAAACCTAATACAAGAACTTTTGCACCATGTATTGTAGAAATTGTTTCCTCCATTGCTATTTGTATTGCACCTTCAGCTGTTGATATTGTGTTTAATACTGTTAACTCTTCTCTTTCTAACAAATCGATTACTTCTATGTTTTTTGCATTGAAGTCCTCTGTAACATAGTCTCTTATTCCTCCTGCTATAATTTTTTTATTGTTTAAAGCATTAAATAAATCTACAAGAGAAATTGTTTCGCTACTAAATGGTGTATTTATATCTTTTCTGTTACTAGATAACGGAATTGGTCCTATTACAATTTCACTCTTTTCTATAGCTTCTCCAAGAGATGTGCATTCTATTACATTTTCATCGATTACTAAATTTTCTGCATTTTCAAGTGCATATGTATATACTTTATACCCATCTAATACCAACATCTCTATTAGTTTTACTATTCTTAAATCTCCACCTATTACTGTTAAATTCTTATCCACTATACCACTTTCCTTTCTAATTCTACTTTTGGTTCCTCATTTAGCTTGTTTAATATTTCGTTTACTGTCAAACTCTTAGTTAAATCATATGTGTTATTTAAATGTTCTATTACATCTATTTCTTTATAATTAAGAGTACTTTTTGTCTCTTCTTTTGGGATTGTTACTAAATTTAAATCCCTTTTTATAAGCATAAATATCGGTTCTTCTTTTATTATTTTTACATACTTTGCATCTATATCAATTGCTTTATTTACACATTCTGCTGCTTTTGCTTTGTTATCTTTTAGTAAGTATATTTTTGATAACTCAAAACATGCTTTTGCAACAAGATCACCACTTGTTACTTCAATAAAATGCTCTTCTGCAAGATCTATATCTCTATATAATAATGAAATTTGACCTAGAAAATAATTTGCATTAACCAAATTGCTGTTGTTTTCTACTGCTTTTTTAAAATACTCTTTTGCATTATTAAAATCATTTAATAATGCGTAGGTTATAGCTGAATTATAATAAATCTCATAACTATTTTGCTTATGCTCTAAAGCAAATTTATATATATTTATTACCTCTTTGTACATTTTTTTACTATAATACAGGTCTGCCAAAGTGAAATATGGCTCTATATAATCTGCTTTTTTTAATACTATATTATTTAGTATTTTAATTGCTTGTTCATTCTTATTAATTGCGATTAGCATTGTTGCTATCTTATATTGCAAAGTATAATCTTCTTGTTTAATTTCTAAAGCTTTACAATAATATATTATAGATTTTCGCAACGCTCCATCTTCTTCATATATTTTAGCCAGCATTTTGTATGCTGTAAAATTTTTATTATAATTTCTAACTGTTTTTTGTAAAATTTGTTTTGCTTTTTGGGATTTTTTTAAAGATATTAATATTTTTGCGATTACAATATTTAGCCATTCTTGATAAGAAACTCCAAATTTTTCTAGTACTATAAGAGTCGTTGGAATAACTAAGGATAATAAATATATGATTGACATCACAATTGCATTACTCCAAGACTGTATTAGCAATACGACTAAGCTAAATACCATAGCAAAGCACTGTATTGCTAATACATATATGTAATTTGTATTATTCTTTTTTACTATTTTAAAAACAAAGATGTATATACATAAAATTAAAGTTAATAAGTTAAACAAAATTTTTCCTAGCATTATTTCTTTATCCTCTCTTAAAGTTATGTACAAAATTTAAAACTCATAACATATTATTTAAGATTTGGTTCTATTTGTTTTTTGTAGTTTTCTATGCAGTCTGCTATTATGTGTTCTGCCTCTTCGCGTCCAAGTATTTTTTCTACCATTGTTTGCTTTCCTTCTAATTGCTTGTACACTTCAAAGAAATGCATTATTTCGGCAGATATTTGATTAGGAAGTTCTGTTACATCATGATAACAATTTAAGAATGGGTCTTGTTTAGCTATTGCAATTATTTTTTCATCATGTTCATCATTGTCTATCATTGTTATAACACCTATTGGATAGCATTCTACTAACGTTAACGATACTATTTTTTCTCCACATAAAACTAATACGTCTAATGGGTCGTGATCGTCTGCATATGTCCTTGGAATAAAACCATAATTTGCTGGATAATGCGTAGAAGTAAAGAGTACTCTGTCTAATTTAAGCATCCCAGTTTCTTTATCTAATTCATATTTATTTTTTCCGCCTTTTGAGATTTCTATTACTGCGATAAAATCATCTTTTTTGATTCTCTCTTCTTTTATATCGTGCCATATATTCATAAAACAATCTCTCCTTAAAAAATATCAAGTACATTTTATGACAATTTTTAAGAAAAGTCTATATATATAAGAAATTTATTTTACTTGACAACTTCACTAATTACGCTTGCAAGGTATTTCATACTACCTAAACACTGTTCCATTGTATTAGCTGTTGCTCCTACTTCTATTATGCAAGCATTCGATGACAAGTGTTGATTATACCTAGATGAACTTAATAATATAGGTCTAAATAGTCCTGGATACATTTCATTTGCTTTTGCCTCTACTTTTATTGCAAATCGCAAATTTTCTATCCAATTATCATGTTGCAATCCCCCCACATTTGTACCTATTACAAACATAAGTTGAGCTACTATTTCATCGTTGATTTTTACTGTAGGTCCATATGTTGAACCGCTTCCTACCGCATCTCTATGTAAATCTATTACTATAGATGGATTAGCTGTTTTTAAAATTCCTTCTACAGTTTCTAAAGACCTTCCATAAGAACCCGAATATGCTGGATAGTCATGGTATGTAGTATCATGCATAACATTATATCCCCTTGCTCCTAATTGATTAGTAAGTTCTGTTCCAATTCTTGCAACCGAATAATTAAGGTCTGTAGTTCGATAATTTCCTGTGGGATTATAACCATAGGCTTCAGTAGGTGTATAGCTTTCGCATGTATGTGTGTGGAATATTAAAATATCTTTTTTGTTTGGTATGGTTGCATCAACACTTAACATTTCTTCTGTTAATACACATCCTGCACTATTTTTTATTGCTACATTTTTATATGAATCTGTATAGCCAGCTTCCATATTTTTATCTGAAATAATTTCTGTTGTTATTGTACTAGGAATTTCTGTATTGATTTGAGAAGGGTCGCCTGGGGTGCCGCCCCCTACCATATCATTTCCTATAACTACACTTTCGCCTATTATTCCATGTTTATTAGCTAGTTTTATTTCTCCTAACTCTGTCTCTAATATAGTGTTTATAAAACTTGAATTTTGTATTATATCCTCGTTATCTTCATTCATATATCGTGCAATTGCTATATTTGTATCTAAAAAATCTATTGCTAAATAGCTTGATTTTGGAGATAGCTCAGTACTGGTTACAATTTTGTCAGAAATAGTGCCCAATATAATTATTAGTATCCCTACAATTGTTATACTAATTATATATTTTGTTATTTGTCTTATATCGATTATAGCAACATTAAACATATACTACAGTAACCTCCTGGTATTCTTTAAACAACTATTCCTAGTATTATATGCCTAAGGAAAATGTAATATGATATGTAAATAGAAAAGCCAACCTTAATTGGTTGACTTTAAGTGAATTCTTATTTATGTTTTGGAGCTCTTAAGCGGAATCGAACCGCTGACCTACAGGTTACGAATCTGTTGCTCTACCAACTGAGCTATAAGAGCATGTAATAGTTAATCTATATACATTACATCTATATCAACAGGTCCATCTACACCATCAACGCGTCCTGTGTCACATAATTGCCACATTTTATATTCTCCATCATAGTAGGTTTTATCGTTATATATTGCAAGCCAAATGGGATAAGGAGTTTCCATCCAAATCTTTTGCAAATAATTCCTGCTACTATAAAGCATTCCCTCGTATCCCGCCTCTTTAACAGTATCTAAAAATGCATTAGCCATTTCTGTCAAATGGTAAAAGCTTAGATTGTATGTATTATAGTCTGCCCAATCTTCCCAATCGAATACAACCGGTAAATCTATTTTATAATCCTTAATCTGACTTAACACCCAAATTGCTTCTTTTATTGCATTTTCTTTAGTCATTGAATAAGAATAATAGTATACTCCAACAGGAATATTATATTTATTTGCCTCTGTAATATTTCTTACGAATTTACTATCTACGAAAAACTCTTTATTAGTTCCAAGTGTTCCACCAACTCGTATCATAACAAATTCGACACCTGCATTTTTTAGCTTTTCAAAATCTACGTTTCCTTGCCAACTAGAAATATCGATTCCTATTTTTGTTTTATCTGTTTTATGTTCTGCTACTACATCACTAAATAAAATCGAACTTCTAGCAGTTGAAGATGTACCATTTCCTGAACCTGTATTTTTTGCCCTTACTGTTAAAGTAAAGTTTTGTCTTGCCTCATTTCCACTATCATCTGTTGCAACAAATGTTAATTTGTAGTCTCCTACCTTATTGATATTATATGTACCTTCTATAAGGCATGTTGGATTATCATCCACATTATCTCCACACATGATTTCTTCTAGTAGATTCACACTGTTTCCCACAGTAACCGTATATGAGCTACTTAGCCATATAACAGGTGCTACAGTATCTATAACATTTATATCGTATGAATAGTTTACTTTTTTGTTTTCATCATTAATAAATTCAAATGAAATATTTTTTTTACCAATTGAAGAAGTATCTAAAGTGTAGTCGTCTGTTAGAGTGCCATTGATACTTACTAAAAAGTCTGACACTTTTGCTTCTTCTAAAAAGTTTATTGTTCTGTCTTCTTTTAATGTTACTTCTATTTTCGGCGGTTTAATACTTTCTTTATACCATGAAAAACCCATAACACAAAGTGCTATAGCGAGTGCAACTACTAAAATTACTATTATTACAACTTTTTTATTCATAAAACAAATATATATTAATTTAATTTATCTTGCAAGACATTTTTAAACAATTTTTACATCTCATTTTGAAATTCTTTGTTTAGTTTTCCTATTGCTTTTGTCTCAATTCTTGAGACATAGCTTCTGCTAATCCCAAGCATTTCTGCAATTTGATTTTGCGTTTTTGGTTTTTTACCTTGAAGCCCAAATCTTAATTCTATAATTGTTTTTTCTCTTCCTTTTAAAATTGATTTTATCTCTTCATAGAGTTTTTTAATTTTCATTCTTAAATCCAATTCATCTTCTATGCTTTTTTCATCATTTTCCAATACATCTAAAAGGCATATTTCGTTATCGTCTTTATCTTTTCCAATAGGTTCATTTAATGGGACTTCTGCACCTATTTTTTTTGAATTACGCAAATACATAAGTATTTCGTTATCTATGCATCTTGATACATATGTAGCCAGCCTTACTCCTTTATCTTTTTTAAAACTATTTAAACCCTTTATTAACCCAATAGTACCAATTGAAATCAAGTCATCGTTATCCATATTGGGTATATTATATTTTTTGCACACATGTGCTACTAGTCTTAAATTCCTTTCTATCAATATATTTCTTGCATCTTCGTCCCCTTGTTCAAATCTATCTAAATACATACTTTCTTCTTCTGAACTTAATGGTTCTGGAAACAAGTTACTACTTTGTATATATCCAATTACAAATATTGCCGATTTTACAAATGCGAGAAAGCCAACTATTGAAATAGCTAACATAAATGCACCTCCGTTTTTTCCATATCTAAATATATGTTTTAAAAACGTAAAAGTGCATGACCTTCAAAATATTTATTTATAGGGCTTTTCCAATGATTTATTTATCATAATCCTTACCCCTTTGTAAAATCCATGTTACTCCAACAATGTTTTCTTGTAAATCTTCGCTTTCTGCTTTCTGATTTTCTATATATTCTTCAAACAATTTCTTTTTTGAAGGGTACTTTTTTATTAGTTCTTCTGCTCGTTTTACAATTTTATTAGTATTGTAATCATTCATTTCTTTTTGCATATTTTCTTCTGCTTTTAATGTTTCTATCAATTTTAAATTAGTATTTTTGAACAGTTCTTTCCATTCATCAAGTGTTAGATATTCGTATGTTTCATATTTAACATTTTGATTTTTAGTTTCTACATATGCTTCGTCTATTAAAATATACCCGTTTTCTTTTACAGTTTGCTTTAATTTCTGCAAAGTTTCAAATGGAGTTCCTAAAATATCTTCTGCCGCGCCAAATATAACAATGTCATATTCTTTTTCCTTTTGAACTGCTTTATTTATATCTTCTACTTCAAACTTACATCTATTTTGCACTCCATATTCAATTGCTTTTTCTTTAGCATAATCAATGAATTCCGGAATTATATCGATTCCTTTTGTTTCGATATTTAGTTCTTTACAAATATTTACGCTAACCGCTCCTTTACCGCACGCTAAATCTAGCATTTTTGTATTATTACTAATTGAAATATGTTTCTTTATTAGATG
>JAISHG010000022.1 GCA_031262685.1 Lachnospiraceae bacterium
CTTATGATATAACAATTAAAAAGAAAATAAGGGAGGATTTTTATGCCATTAGTAACAACAACAGAAATGTTTAAAAAATCAATGAAAGAAAAATTTGCTATAGGAGCCTTTAACGTAAATAATATGGAAATTATACAGGGAATAGTAGATGCTGCTAAAAAAGAAAATTCACCAGTAATTTTGCAGGCATCATCTGGTGCAATAAAATATGCTAGATTCGGGTATCTATTGAAAATGGTAGAAGCGGCAGTAGAAGAAACAAATATACCAATTGCCTTGCATTTAGACCATGGAGCAGATTTTGAAACATGTAAGCAGTGTATAGATGCAGGATTTACTTCTGTTATGATAGATGGTTCAAAATATAGTTTTGAAGAAAACATAGCATTAACAAAAAAAGTTGTAGAATATGCACATTCAAAGGATGTAGTAGTAGAGGCAGAGCTTGGTAAATTAGCAGGAATAGAAGATGATGTTAATGTATCTGATAAAGATGCAGCATACACAGACCCAGATCAGGCAGCTGAATTTGTAGAAAAAACAAGATGCGATTCATTAGCAATAGCAATAGGTACAAGTCATGGAGCATACAAATTTAAAGGAGAAGCACAACTAAGATTTGATATACTAGCAAAAATAAAAGAAAAAATACCAAATACTCCAATTGTATTACATGGTGCATCAAGCGTAATACCAGAATTAGTAGATACATGCAATAAATATGGAGGAAATATACCGGGAGCAAAAGGTGTTCCAAACGAAATTCTTAAAGAGGCAAGTATGTCTGGAGTATCAAAAATAAACGTAGATACAGATTTAAGATTAGCAATGACAGCAGAAATAAGAAAAGCGTTAGCAGAAAGTCCAGAAGCGTTTGACCCAAGAAAATATTTGACTCCAGCAAGAGATAAAATAACGGAAATTGTGGAATATAAAATAAAAAATGTATTTTGTTCTTCAAATAAGGCATAATAATTTTTATAATTACCGCCACGTTTAGAGGGCGCAATCATGCGCCCCTACAGTGTGTAATGTAGGGGCTGGCGTCCCCGACAGCCCTTATCTGATACTATGTGGCTAAGATATACAAAAAAATAATCGTTTTTCTACATTTCTGTCTTGACAAAGATGTGAAAAAAACCTATAATAAAAAAGCTGGAAAATGGCGGGGTAGCTCAGTTGGCTAGAGCACTTGGTTCATACCCAAGGTGTCGAGAGTTCGAATCTCCCTCCCGCTACCAGCTTTTTTTGTGTTCATAAACTTCTGTTATTTTATTTAAAGTCACCTTATCAATACTTCCAGAGACATTTAAATTATATATTGCCTGAAATGCTTCTATCATAGCTTTTGTTTGTATTCCAAAAGAACCATCAATTGGAATTTTATTTATGTTTGGATGATTATCAAAAATTACACATAGTTCTTCTTGTATCCTTTCTACTTCTTTATCTTTTGCTCCTAGTTTAAAAATAATTTCTTCATTATTAGTTACTTCGTTTTGCTCTAAATTATTTAAAGGAGTTATTTCTATATTTTCAGCTATATTACTTTCCTCTTTTTCTTCAACATTTGATACTTCAGGAATAGAAATTTTTTCCTCTTCTTTATTAAAATTAACAAACCTTCTATACATATACAATCCCCTCAATACTATATTTATTACAGTATATGTGGATATTTTGAAATTAACACAAATTTGCCAAAACTACTAAATTATGCTATAATTAAAAGAACTTACGAAAGAAGTGATTAACATGGAACTATTCGGAATTATATACGTACTGTTATTCTTAATATTTGGTGCTACACTTTATGCTGTTGTACAGTTAAGGATGGCAGGGATAAAAGTAAAAGATTTTTATAGTTTTATAGAAGCAAACCAAAAACTAGATAAATTATATAATTTTGCAAAGAAGTACGAGAAACTTTCAGCACAACAACAAGTAATATTCTTATTAGAAGCAGAAGTTGTATTTAATGCATTTGATAAAATACCAAATATAATTTGGGAAGAAGAGTATCAAAAATATAATAAAGTTTTGGATACATATAAAGACATAAAGTTATTAAGATGGCAATCATAAAAAGGTAATAAATAAGGGGCTGCGAAAACATCGCAGCTTATCTTGTTTTTGTAGCTTCTTTGTAATATAATGGTTTAAATTATTATAAATAAGAGGTATTTATGGACGAAAATTTGTTGGATCCAAATTTGCAAGATGAGTTAGAAGAAAAAATAGACAACACATTAAGACCGAAAACATTAAGCGAATATATTGGACAAACTAAAGTAAAAGAGAACATGAAAATATATATAGAATCTGCAAAAAAAAGAAACGAGAACTTAGACCACGTTCTTTTATACGGACCACCAGGACTTGGGAAAACTACTCTTTCTAATATAATTGCAAATGAAATGAACTCTAATATTAGAATAACATCGGGACCAGCAATAGAAAAACCAGGAGATTTAGCAGCATTACTTACAAATTTATCTACAAACGATGTCTTATTTATTGATGAAATACACAGATTAAACAAGACTGTAGAAGAAATACTTTATCCTGCAATGGAAGATTTTTCACTTGATATAATAATTGGAAAAGGACCAAGTGCAAGATCAATAAGACTAGATTTACCAAAGTTTACACTAATAGGTGCAACAACGAAAGCAGGTTCACTAACAACTCCTTTAAGGGATAGATTTGGTATAGTTTCTAGATTAGAGTTATACGAAGTAGAGGACTTAACTACAATAGTAAAAAGGTCTGCAAATATTTTAAACATAAATATAGATAATATATCAGCAGAAGAAATTGCAAGGCGTTCACGTGGAACTCCAAGAATTGCAAATAGACTTCTAAAAAGAGTTAGAGACTATGCATCAGTTTTAGCAAATGGAAATATAACATTAGAAATAACAAAAATAGCGTTAAACAAATTAGAAATAGACGAATTAGGGCTAGATAATATAGATAGAAATATGCTTAAAACTATAATTTTAAATTATGCAGGAGGACCTGTAGGACTAGATACAATAGCCGCAACAATAGGCGAAGAAACAGAAACAATAGAGGACGTATATGAACCATATTTAATGCAACTTGGCTTTTTGGCTAGAACACCAAGAGGAAGAGTTGTTACACCTATGGGATATAATCACGTTGGATTTAAGAATTAGGAGGAGTAGAATATGGACAAAATTTCAATTGTAGTTTGTTGTTATAACGAAGAAGAATCAGCACCGTTATTCTATGAAAAAATATCAGAGGTAGCCGATACTTTTCAGAATTCAGAATTTGAAATTATATTTGTAAACGATGGTTCAAAAGATAAAACGCTAAAAATAGTAAAAGATTTAGCAGCTAAAGATGAACGTGTAAAATATATATCGTTTTCTAGAAACTTTGGAAAAGAAGCGGCAATGCTTGCGGGACTAAAAGAATCTACTGGAGATTATGTGGCAATAATGGATGCGGATTTGCAAGATCCACCAGAGTTACTTACGGAGATGTATGAACTTCTTCAAACAAAGGAGTACGATTGCATTGCAACTAGAAGAAAAACAAGAAAACATGAACCAATTATTAGATCTATGTTTTCAAGAATGTTCTACAAAATAATTAACAAAATATCAAAAACAGAAGTAGTAGATGGGGCAAGAGATTACAGGTTAATGACAAGACAAATGGTAGACTCTATTTTGTCTGTAAATGAATATAATAGATTTTCTAAAGGAATATTTTGTTGGGTAGGATTTGAAACAAAATGGCTTGAATATGAAAATATAGAACGAGTAGCTGGAAAAACAAAATGGTCTTTTTGGGGATTGTTTAAATATGCAATGGACGGCATAATAGCATATTCTACAACACCACTTGTTTTATCAACTTTATTCGGAATAATATTTTGCTTATTTGCATTTGTAATGATACTAGTAATAATAGCAAGAACACTAATGTTTGGAGACCCAGTATCAGGATGGCCATCTATTATTTGTATAATGCTTTTGTTAGGTGGATTGCAACTTTTTTGTATTGGAATAATAGGACAATACATTGCTAAAACATATTTAGAAGTAAAAGGAAGACCAATTTATATTGTAAAAGAGACGAATATAAATAAAATAGAGGTAAAAATATAATGAAACTTTTATTACATACATGTTGCGCACCGTGTAGTATATATTGTATAGATTCGCTTAGGAAAGAAGGCATAGAGCCAGATGTGTTTTGGTATAATCCAAACATACATCCATACAAAGAATATGAACAAAGAATGAATACATTAAAAGAGTATGCGAAATTAGTAAATGTAAATGCAATATTTGAGGACGAATATGGTTTGCAAGAATTTTGCAAAAATGTGGTAGGAAATTTGGGTTCAAGATGTAGTGATTATTGCTATAGAATCAGATTAGAAAAGACTGCAAAATATGCAAAAGAAGCGCGGATATGATGCGTTTTCAACAACACTACTAGTTAGCCCATATCAAAATCATGAAAAGCTAAAAGAATTATCGAACGAATTAGGGAAAAAATATAATATAGAATTTCTTTATAGAGATTTTAGAGTAGGCTTTAGAGATGGGCAGGCAAAAGCGAGAGAATTAGGGCTATATATGCAAAAATATTGTGGTTGCATTTTTTCGGAAGAAGAACGATATACACAGAAAAAATAAATAAATTTAAAAGTTTTTCGGGTTATAACCCGAAAAACTTTTAAATTTATTTAGCGATAGACTGTAAAATACCGTTATTATATGCTAAAATATTTTGTGGGAGATGAAAAGTATGAAATTATTAATTATAACTACAGGAGGAACCGTGGGACAAGAAAAAGACGAAAATCATGTATCAATAAGTACAGAAGTAGATCATTCAATGGACTTCTTCAAAAGTGATTTAATACCAAAGAACATAGATTTATCTTTCGAAAACTTATACAATTGTGATTCTTCAAATGTAACACCAAAGCATTGGGAAAAAATCGTGAGATGTTTATTAGAAAATCATGACAATTATGATGCGTTTATTATAACTCATGGAACAAATACATTAGATTACACCTGTGCAGCACTAACATTCATGTTAGAAAGATTTAATAAACCAATAGTACTAACTGGTGCGCAATTGCCACTTGCTGTACTTCGGTAGTGATGCACAAACGAATATAGCAAATTCGATTAGATTACTCGACAACAAATACAAATATATTAATGGTATTTTTGCAGTATTTAATTCGCAAATTATTAGTGGAGCAAATATTTTTAAAATAAGTGAAGAGTCTTTTAGTGGATTCGGTTCTAGGACAAAACCTATTGGAAGCATCGGAGTAAGCATTGTTTTAGATGAGCAAATGATAGAAATGAATCATAAACTTTTTGATGCAAAGAAAGCGACTGGTATTACAAACCTTCCTGTTGATAAAATATTTTGTGTTACAGAAAGTCCAGGGCTTAATAAGGAGTATTTAAAATCTATTATAAATGCGGGTGTAAAAGGAATAATCTGGCGTTCGTATGGAGTTGGAGACCCAAATGAAGAATATTTAGAAATTTTCGATATTCTAAAAGAAAAGAAAATACCAATTGTTATGACTACGCAAATAAAAACAGGTTCTGCCTCTATGGATGTAAACGAACCGGGAATACTAGCAAGACAGCATGGTGTAATACCAGCATACAGAATGAGTCTTCCAGTTATGTGGTGTAAAATGGCATATTTATTTGAAAAAGGCTATAAATATGAAGACTTTTTTGAACTTATGAATAAGAATTTAAAAGGTGAATTAGTTTAAAAATTTAAGGAAGTAGACAAAAATATCTACTTTCTTTTTTTGTGGTTGCTGATTAGCGAAATTTATAATTTTTGTTGTAGAGGCGGGGGTATTGTAGGGGCGTATTGCATACGCCCGAGCCCTGTAAGGAATAGCAAAATTTACAATTGAAAAAGATGTATATTAGTGATATAAGTTATTATGAAACATTAGTATAGAAAGTTTGAGGGACGAATGGAAGAAAAAAAGCAAATAATAAAGTATCCAAAACCATTAGAAAATGGGGATGCTGTAGGTATAACTGCACCATCTATGGCATTTAGAGAAAACTTGTATAAAAGATTAGATAATGCAATTTTAAATCTTGAAAATGCTGGATTTAAAGTTATAGAAACATCTAATGTTAGAAATAAAACTGTAAAATGGGTAAGTTCATCTGCAAGCATGCGAGCTAATGAACTTATGGATTTATGGAAAAACGAAGAAGTAAAATGGATTATTGCAGCAAGCGGTGGAGAATTCCTTATAGAAATGATTCCATATATAGATAAAGACATAATTAAAGGAGCCAAACCTAAATGGGTTCAGGGTTTTTCTGACGTTAGTTTATTAAACTTTTATTTAACCACAAACTTTAATATAGCAACAGTCCATTTTGAGAGCATTAGTGATTTCGGAATGAAGGATTTAGATATATCAGTAATAAATAATATTGATATTTTAAGAAATACTAAAAACGAACAATCAAGCTTTGAGGCTTTTGAGGTAAAAGATTTAAAAAAAGATGAGAACATGGAACTTACAGGATACAATTTAACCGAAAAAGTAGAGTATAAACATCTATACGGAAAAAAGGAAGAAATGGTAGAAGGCAGGTTAATACGGAGGTTGCATAGATGTACTAACTCAGTTAATTGGTACCGAGTACGACAACACAAAAGAATTTTGTGGGCAGTTCGAGAGTGGCATGCTATGGTATTTAGAAAATTGTGAAAATACAGTATTAGAGCTGTATAGAAGATTGTTGCAGATGAAAAACGCAGGGTGGTTTAAAAATGCAAATGGAATTTTAATTGGTAGAACATTTTCAAAGGAAAGTATTTCAGACTTTACATATGAAGATGCTTTGCATAAGACATTTGACGACTTAAATATTCCTGTAATTTATGATGTTGATTTCGGACATGTTCCGCCACAACTAACACTTATAAATGGTAGCTTTGCAAAATTTGAATACGAAAGCGGTAAAGGAAAAATTAAACAAGAATTAGTATAAGATAGAATACGAATGAAAGGATGAATTTATTTTATGGAAAAAAGCTGGTTTAACAAAACTACAGAGGAAGTAACAGAAGAACTAAAAACAAATGTGGAACTTGGACTTACAGAACAAGAGGTAGTAAAAAGGCAAGAAAAATATGGTTTAAATGAATTAAAAGCGAAGAAGAAAAAGACATTGCTTCAAAAGTTTTTAGCTCAATTTAAAGATTTTATGATAATCATACTAATAATATCTGCTATAATATCTGGAATTGTTGGTGTATCAGAAGGCGAAGGAATTACAGATACAATTATTATTTTATTAGTAGTAATGATAAATGCGATTATTGGTGTAATACAAGAAAGTAAAGCAGAAAAATCGCTTGAGGCACTTCAAAAACTAAGTAGCCATGTGGCAAAGGTGCTTAGAGATGGGAAAATAGAGGTACTTCCGTCTAGCAAATTGGTTCCCGGAGACGTTCTTATTTTAGAAACAGGAGATTCAGTTCCAGCAGATTTAAGAATTATAGAAGCAGTAAATTTAAAGTCTCAGGAGGCAGCATTAACAGGAGAATCTGTTCCAGTAGAAAAAGTAACATCCGAAATAGAGAAAACAGAGATTGGACTAGGAGATAGAGTTAATATGCTATTTTCATCTAGTTTAGTAACATATGGAAGAGGAAAAGGAATAGTAGTAGAAACCGGAATGAACACAGAAGTTGGAAAAATTGCAAACATGATAAATTCTACAGAAGATGTGGAAACTCCGCTTCAACAAAAATTAAATAAACTTGGTAAAACGCTAGGAATAGTGGCATTACTAATTTGTATAATAATATTTATAATAGGTGTAATAGAAGGAAAAGAAATTGTGCATATGTTTATGACAGCAGTAAGTTTAGCTGTTGCAGCAATTCCAGAAGGCTTGCCTGCTGTATCTACAATAGTTCTTGCAATTGGTGTTCAAAGAATGGTAAAGAAAAATGCCATTGTAAAGAAACTTCCAGCGGTAGAAACGCTTGGTAGTGCAACGGTTATATGTTCAGATAAAACAGGAACGCTTACACAAAATAAAATGACAGTAGAAAAATTATTTTTCAATAATACAACTTTTAATATTGACGACAATCAAATAGATACAGACAATGATGAATTAGAAAAATTGGTATATGCAAGTATGCTTTGCAATGATACAAAAATATCTCCAGACAAAAAATTAACAGGAGACCCAACAGAAACTGCACTAATAGACATGGGATTTTCTTTAGATTTTGACCCATCAATATATGAACAAATGCCAAGAATTGCAGAAATACCATTTGACTCAGATAGAAAACTAATGACCACAGTGCATAAGGTAGAAAATAAGTATATAGTTTATACAAAAGGGGCAGTAGACGAATTACTTAAAAGATGCAAAAACTATATTATAAATGGAGAAGTAAAAGAAGATTTAGAAAATTACAAAAAAGAAATAATCAGCATAAACGAGGGAATGGCAAAAAACGCGCTAAGAGTTTTAGCTATGGCATACAAAGAATTAGACCATGAACCTACAGATGCTGAAGTTAAAGAAATAGAAAAAGATCTAACATATATAGGAATGTTAGGAATGATAGATCCACCAAGAAAAGAAGTAAAACTTGCAGTAGAAACATGTAGAGCAGCAGGAATAAAACCAGTTATGATTACAGGAGACCATAAAATAACAGCAATTGCAATTGCAAAAGAGCTTGGAATACTGGAAAACGAAGAAGAAGCGATAACAGGAACAGAATTAGAAAACATGACAGATGAGTATCTAACAAAAAATATTAGAAAATATTCTGTATATGCAAGGGTATCTCCAGAACATAAAGTAAGAATAGTAAAAGCATGGCAAGCTAATGGTGAAATAGTTGCAATGACAGGAGATGGCGTAAACGATGCACCAGCATTAAAACGTGCAGACATAGGTTGTGCAATGGGAATTGTCGGAACAGATGTTGCAAAAGAAGCGGCTGACGTTATATTAACAGACGATAACTTTGCAACAGTAGTATCTGCTGTTGGAGAAGGAAGAAGAATATACGACAATATATTAAAAGCAGTACAATTTTTATTATCAAGTAATATAGGAGAAATAATAACTCTATTTTTAGCAATACTTTTTGCACCAATAATAGGAAGCATGGTGGGAATTGTAGACGTACAAATATTAAAAGAGTTAGAACCATTACTACCAATACACATATTATGGATAAATCTAGTAACAGATTCGCTTCCAGCCTTAGCACTAGCAGTTGATCCAGCAGTTAAAGGAATAATGAGTAGAAAACCTGTAAAAACAAGACAAGGAATATTTACTAAGGGTATGACAAAAAGAGTTGTATATCAAGGGGCAATGATAGGATTTTTAACATTAGCTGCATTTATAATAGGACTAAACACAGAAGGAAAAACAGATATAGAAAAATTACAAATTGGTCAAACAATGGCATTTTTAGTATTAGCATTATCACAATTAGTACATGTATTTAACGTAAGAGATAATAAACAATCAATATT
>JAISHG010000024.1 GCA_031262685.1 Lachnospiraceae bacterium
TTAATAAGTAAACCGTCTTCACCTAATTCATATATAAACCTATTTACTCTTTCTACGACTTTCATAACCATCTCTGCTCTTTGAATACAAGTAATAACATTGTCTAGTGTTACAATATCGTTAAATTCATATTCATTTAAAATACTAAGTTTTGTATCGAAAGCTTTTTTGTATCTTTCTAGTGTTTGTATTGCTTGATTTGCCTCGGTTATAAGTTTTGAAGTATCCTCGATTGTATATCTAAAATTGCCTTTAAAAACAGTTATTATATTTCTTCTTTGTGAAATACTTATTACAAGTTCACCTGTTTGTTTTGCTGTACGTTCGGCAGTTCTGTGCCTTGTGCCAGTTTCTGTTGTTTGTATCGAAGATGAAGGAATTATCTGCGCATTAGCATATAATATTTTTTTGATGTCACTACTAATAACAATTGCTCCATCCATTTTAGCTAATTCATATAGTCTAGATGGTGTATAGTCTTCGTTTATATTAAAACCACCATCTACTAAGTCTAATAATTCTTTAGAATCGCCAATAACAATTAGCGCTCCTGTTTTTGCTTTAAGTATATTATCTAATCCTTTTCTTAAATTAGTTCCTGGAGATACTATCTTTAGTATATCGACTAACACGTCTTCTTTTTTTATAGTCTCCACAAATAAATACACCTACTTCCTATAAACCTAATATTTTAATAGCTTCTGAGATATTTTCCACACCTATTATATCTAAAGAAAACTCATCTTTCAATAACTTTTTGTTATTTTTTGGTATTATGCATTTCTTATATCCTAGTTTTTCTGCTTCTTTTATTCTTTTTTCAATCATGTTTACTGCCCTAACTTCACCTGTAAGACCAACTTCACCAATAGCAACTACATCTGAAGAAATCGGAATATTTTTAAAACTTGAAACGGTAGATAGTACTATTCCTAAATCTAGGGCGGGTTCATTTATTTTAATTCCTCCTACCAAATTTAAATATATGTCTTGCGCCCCCAGTAAAATCCCAGCGCGCTTTTCAATTACAGCAACCAGCAGTGTTAACCTATTAAAATCTATTCCATTAGCAGTTCTTCTTGGAAGTCCATATACGCTTTGAACAGTTAATGCTTGAAGTTCTATAAGCATTGGTCTTGTACCCTCTAAACTTACTACTATTATTGATCCGGAAGTTTTTTGATCGCGCTTAGAAATTAGAATAGCAGATGGATTAGTGATTTCTACCAAACCTTCATTTTGCATTTCAAACATGCCAATTTCATTTGTAGAGCCAAATCTATTTTTTACTCCTCTTAGTATTCTATATGAAAAATATCTTTCTCCTTCTAAATAAAGCACTGTATCTACCATGTGTTCTAAAACTCTGGGTCCAGCAATATTTCCATCTTTGGTCACATGCCCAATGATTATTGTTGTTATACCATTTTGCTTGCTAAGTCGCATAATTCTAGCAGTTATTTCTCTAACCTGACTAACGCTTCCTGCTGCTGATGTTATTTCATCTGAGTACATAGTTTGTATGGAATCAATTATTAATAGTTTAGGCATAATCTCTAGCACTTTATTCTCAATAGTAGTTATATCTGTTTCGCCTAAAAAAAGAATGTCGTCGTTTTTTATGTTTAACCTATCTGCCCTCATTTTAATTTGAGAAGAAGATTCTTCTCCCGATATATAAAGAACTTGACCAAGAGAATTTATTTTGTCGCATATCTGCAAGATTAAAGTGGATTTACCTATTCCTGGTTCTCCACCCAAAAGTATTAGTGAGCCTTCTACAAACCCTCCACCTAAAACTCTATCTAATTCGGAAAAGCCTGTTTTAGTTCTAATTTCATTTTTCCCCTCAACTTCTTTTAATGCTACGACTTCGGCAGGCTTTACTTTTTCTTTTTTGTTTGATGAATTTGTAGAAATTATTTCTTCACAAAACGAATTCCATTCATTGCAAGAAGGGCATTTTCCTACCCATTTTGCCGATTCATATCCACACGAATTACATACGAATACAGTTTTAGTTTTTGCCATACATATTCTCCTCTATTAATTTGTTTAATACGATTAAAAATAACGCATGTGACCAAGCCAAACCTAACACCCAAGCAGGTTTTAATGTACTATTATTTACTTGCTCTGGTATTAAACCATGCTGCGAACACGTTTTTACTACAAAATCGAAACACTCTTTTGCCTTTTCTTTTTCGCCGGCTTCTATATAGTAATTTGCAAGCCATAAGTTAGAAACTGTCCATGGATTTCCTCCCATATAGTTATCGTTTTCATATCTTAAATAACCACCAGTGTAAGTTCTAAGAGTTAAGTTGATTCTTTCAACTGTATTTAGTATTCTTCTTTCCTTAGGTTCAAACATTCTAAATGGAGTAACCAGTCCAAGCAAACTAATATCCATCTTTTTGTCATTACTACGCACAAAAGACAGTCTATTTTCATCATAAAAATGTTTAATTACATAACCCTTTATATCCCTCATATACTTTTGTAATTCATCAACCTGATTTCTTATTTGTTCTAGTTTTAATCTATTGTCTTCATATACTACTTTTAAATCTTCAGAAAGTTTTATGTAAGCATCGAAGGCACCATATATTGCGCACATCGAATATGCATGAACCCCTTCATTTTCTTCCCATAAGTCATAGCTAAGTGGAAGTTCTGGCGTGCCGCTTAAAATCGCCTCTACATATTTCTTTAAATTCTCAATTGCCTTTTCACACATTTTAGTAGTTGTTTTTAAGAATTTTGAACTTTCATATTTTTTATAATGATTATATAGTCCATAAATAACTGATGCTGTTTCATCTATTTGATATCCCCAAGAAGGCGCTAATTTTCCATCCGTATAAAATCTTTGTTCCCATCTGCCAGAAGAACTTTGTGCCTCTTTGCAAAATTCCCTATAAAATTTTTCCGTCTCCATTTTTAGTCCAATTATATCTAATCCCTCTGTAATAAATACCGCATCTCTTGGCCAACAGTAAGCATATTTACCACACTTAGTTTTGTGTTCATCAACTTCGATTGCAGCAGATATACCTCCACCATTCATATTGGTTAGAAGCGGTAATAACAAGATTGACCTTGTAAGTATTTTTTTGATTGGTTCTGCATTTTTACTAACCAATTGTGTTTTAAATGGATTATGTTTATATATGTACTCGTTCCAGTAATTCTTCGCTTTTTTCTCTTCTATTTTAACATTGAAATGTTTTACTCGTAATACATTTATTTTTTCATACTCTGCAATAGAAATAAATATGACAATCTCTTTTGATTCTCCCGGCTTAATATCGTATATCTTATAGTTTATACATGATTCATTAGACATTCCAATGTAGTCTTTGGCGCCGATTTCAGCATTTTGCATGGCTTGAGATGCATTATTTATTTGTACGTCTGAAATAGGAAACTTTGAAAAAGTAGCGAAAACATAATCACGAGAATACTGATATAATGCATCATCTTTTACATATCCGCTAACTTCATAGTTAGTATCAGATAATATTTTAGAATGCACTAAAAAATCTATGTTTAAATCAATTGTATTGTTATTTGTTAAAACATATTTTTTAATTAAGAAATTTTCGTTTAACGCTCCAAAATCTGTTTGCTCAATTTTTAAATTAAAGTATTTATTATAAATATCAGTTTTTAAAATATTTGTATCTTCAACGTAATATTGATTATATGTATTATTAATATCATCGTGTAAATATAAAACCTTTGAATCGTTTATTTTTAGTCCAACATGAAAAAAGTCTATAAATTGTTTAAAATCCACATTTGGATAATATAATCTAATCAATTCTCCTTTTGAAGTATAGCTCGCAGTTAAAAATCTATTTCCTATTATTGCATCATTAAAATACTTTTCCATTTCTTTGCTCCTTATTTAT
>JAISHG010000046.1 GCA_031262685.1 Lachnospiraceae bacterium
TCAACAGGAATACAAAATTACATATCTAGAATAGAGGAAGATACACTTTCTTCATATCCACTTACAATTCAAGAAACAACAGTAGATGTATCTAGTATGGTTGTTGGCTTAATGAATGAGCAAAACAAAGAAGTAGAACGTGAAGAGGGAAGAATATATTCACGAGATATTATGAATGACATGTTAGAAGTAATGTCTACAGAATTAAAAAAGAATAATTTAAAAGATTTTAAAGAATACTTGGAAAGTGATAGAAACTCTGCAAGGGATTCTATCAATGCAATCCAGTATAGTTATAATCTAAAGCTTAATTTATATAAGCAAACTGCTGAAAATAGTTATATTCAAGTAAACCCAAGCCAAGTTATGAACGCATTAGGCATGGGACAAATGATGGAGCAAGAAGACTCATTTATGAGTAGTATGGGAGGCAGTTCATATGCAACAAATACAGATGTATGGATAGAATTGTTAAATAATGACGAACTTTTAAAATCTCAATATGATTTATTAGCTGGAAAATGGCCAGAAAGCTATAATGAAGTAATGTTAATTGCCACATCAGACAATTCTATAAGCGATTATACTTTATATGCATTGGGGCTAAAAAATCAAAGCGAATTAGCTCAAAAAATTAAAGATTTGCAGGAAGGAAAAACTGTATCTGGAGATGACCAAACATCATATTCATACGATGAATTACTAAATATCTCATTTAAACTTTTACTAAATACAGATTATTATCAGAAACAAGGTAATATGTGGGTAGACCAAAGTGACAATAACGAATACATGACAAAATTACTTAATAGCGCAGAAGAAATTAAAATTGCAGGAATAATAAGACCAAATGAAGAAAGTCTAATAGCTCAAACAGGTACTGGTGGAATTGGATACACTAGCGACTTAGAGGAGTATGTTATAAACAAAATAAATAGTACAGAAATTGCAGAGAAACAAAAAGCTACTCCAGAAACAAACATATTTACAGGAATGCCATTTGCAATTACAACTGGGGTAGGAACAGGAAGTGCTATAGACTATTCTACATTAACAGCTGAGCAAAGAACATATATTCAAAATCTTAGTCAAGTAGAACTTGCAGAATTAATGAGGCAATACACGTCTAATACAAATGCAACTTACGAGAGTAATTTGCAGAAACTAGGAATAGTGGATATAACAGATCCTTCTGCAATAAGCATTTATCCTTCAAGTTTTAAGGGTAAAGAACAAATAGAGCAGATGATTGAAAATTATAATCAAGATAAAATAAATCAAGGAAACGATGAAGATACAATCGAATATACAGATTTGGTAGGAATGATGATGAGTTCTGTAAGTTCAATTGTAGATGTTGTTAGTTATGTACTAATTGCTTTTGTCAGTATTTCACTTATAGTTTCTTCTATAATGATAGGAATAATAACATATATTTCTGTTTTAGAAAGAACAAAAGAAATTGGAATATTAAGAAGTATTGGTGCATCAAAACAAGACGTATCTAGAGTATTTAATGCCGAAACATTCATAGTTGGTTTGGTTTCTGGACTTATAGGAATTGGTGTAACACTCCTATTATGCATACCAATTAATATTATAATAAAAGCACTTGTAGATGTTTCTAATATAGCAAAACTTCCACTTACAGGAGCAGTAATTCTTGTTGTAATAAGTATGCTACTTACTATGTTTGCAGGACTTATACCTTCTAAGATGGCAAGTAAAAGAGATCCAGTAGAGGCATTAAGATCAGAGTAAAAATAATGTCGAAATTTTATTGACAATAAATAGGGCATCATATAATATACTTGTATAAACAATAAATTTTAGGAGGTTTTTTTATGGAAAACAATGAAGAAACAGTAGTAACAGAAGGAACCGGAGCAAAATCATCATCTATACTTGGTAATTCAAAAATGCTTATAATAATTGCTGCAGTAGTTGCAGTGTTAATAATAGCAGGATTTTGGATGGTAAGAACACCAAAAGAAGTAGCAAAAGAATATATCAAAGCAATGGAAACAAATATAGAACCAGTAGAATTATACGACTATATTGGTAGATATACAGCAAGCCAAATAGATGATTATTCTGAATTCGAAGAAAAATACAAAGAAGTTAAAGACGATAAAGATGCAATGGATGAAATAGAAGAAGTAGAAAAAGAAGCAAAAGAAGATGCAAAAGAAGCAAAAAAAGATAAAGAAGAATCACTATACAAAGTAAAAATAGAAAAAATAGAAACAGAAAAAGTGGACGATTCTAAACTTACAAAAGTAACTGCAACTATTGAACTTACAGACAAAGACTCAGATGAGACGCAAGAGATGGATTTAATACTTTACACAAGATACAAAGGGTTAAAAAGCTATATAGTTGATATGGACTTTAGCTATTAAAAAATATTTCAATACCGAAAGTCATAAAGGACGCAAATGACCTTATTATGTTGAGCTAAGGGTCTGCGTCCTTTAGTATATTTAATCAGTATAATAAGAGTAAGAAAGGAAAAAAATATGGAAAAAGTAAGAGGATTTGAAAAAGTAAAAGGTTACGAAGATGTAGAAATAACAATGCCAGAAAGAAAAACAAAATATTCAGCAGGCTACGATGTTGCGGCAGCAGAAGATATAACAATACCAACATTTAAAATTGGAGATAAACCTGTAATGGTTAAGACCGGAGTTAAAGCATATATGAAACAAGACGAATACCTAATG
>JAISHG010000080.1 GCA_031262685.1 Lachnospiraceae bacterium
AATAGAAGAATATAAGAAAAAAGATTAGAAAGGTAGGATTTAGCAATGAAGACAGTAGAAGAAATTAGAAGCTTACGCGAAGTAAAAAGGCAAGAATTAGACTTAAGAGTAAATATGCAGGCAAAAACAACAGAAAAGCATATTCTAGTATGCCGTGGTACCGGGTGTACTTCTTCTAAATCTCCTAAAATAATAGAAGAGTTTAGAAGAATCTTAAAAGAACAAAACATTGAAAATGTAAAGGTAATTCAAACAGGATGTTTTGGACTTTGTGCAAAAGGACCTATCGTAATTATTAGACCCGAAGATACTTTCTACGCATTAGTAACAATAGAAGATTGCGAAGAAATTATCAAAACACATATTATGGAAGGAAAGTTCGTAGAACGACTTTTAGCAAAAGACATTGATGAATCAGTTGTAAACAGATTAGATGAACTTACTTTTTACAAAAAACAAAAAAGAATAGCACTAAAAAATTGTGGAATAATAAACCCAGAAGAAATTGATGAATACATTGCATTTGATGGATACAAAGCATTAGATAAAGTATTGAACCATATGTCACCAGAAGAAGTTATTAAAGAAGTTTCAGACTCTGGTTTAAGAGGTCGTGGTGGAGCTGGATTCCCAACCGGAAAGAAGTGGGAATTTACAAGAATAGCAGAAGGCGACCAAAAATATGTAGTATGTAATGCAGACGAAGGTGACCCAGGTGCATTCATGGATAGAAGTATTTTAGAGGGAGACCCTCACTGTGTAATAGAAGCAATGATGGTTGCAGGATATGCCATTGGAGCAAACAAGGGTTACATTTATGTAAGAGCAGAATATCCAATTGCCGTAAAACGTTTCCAAATTGCAATTGACCAAGCAAAAGAATATGGTATTTTAGGAAAAAATATTTGGAACACAGGTTTTGAATTCGACTTAGAAATCAGACTAGGTGCAGGTGCATTTGTATGTGGAGAAGAAACTGCACTATTAGAATCTATAGAAGGTAGAAGCGGAAGACCAAGATTAAAACCTCCATTCCCTGCAAATAAGGGATTATGGGGTAAACCAACTTTAATTAACAACGTAGAAACTTACGCAAACATTACTAAAATTATTTTAAATGGTGCTGCATGGTATAGTAACATTGGAACAGAAACTTCAAAAGGTACTAAAGTATTTGCATTAGGTGGAAACGTAGTAAACGTAGGATTAGTAGAAGTACCAATGGGTACTACACTTCGTGAAATTGTATTCGATATTGGTGGTGGTATTCCAGACGGAAGAGAATTTAAAGCAGCTCAAACAGGAGGTCCTTCTGGTGGTTGTATTCCAAAGGAAAACCTAGATACTCCTATCGATTTCGAGTCTTTAGCAAAAATAGGATCTATGATGGGTTCTGGTGGACTTATTGTAATGGATGACTCAAAATGTATGGTAAATTTATCGAAATTTTACCTTGGATTTACTCTAGATGAATCTTGCGGAAAATGTACACCATGTAGAATTGGAACTAAACGTATGCATGAAATTTTAACTCGTATTACAGAAGGAAAAGGCGAAGAAGACGACTTAGAAAAGTTAAAAGTATTAGCAGAAAATATTAAAAAGGCTTCTGTATGTGGACTTGGTCAAACAGCACCAAACCCAGTGCTTTCTACTCTAAAGTATTTCGAAGAAGAATATAAAGCACATATAAAAGATCAAAAATGTCCTGCCGGAGAATGTAAAGCACTTGCAAATGTAGTAATTGACCCAGAAAAATGTAAAAAGTGTGGAATCTGTAAAAAGAACTGCCCAGTAGGTGCAATCGAAGGTGAACCAAAAGAAACTCATAAAATCATTTCAAATAAGTGTATTAAATGTGGAGTTTGTATTAGTAAATGCCCATTTAAAGCTATATCTAAAAAATAGGAGGAAATTAAAATGTCAGAAAAAAAAATAATTACCCTTACAATAGATGGTCAAAGTGTTTCTGTACCAATGAGTAGCACAATATTAGAGGCAGCAAGACATGCAAATATCGAAATACCAACTCTATGTTTTCTAAAAGATATTAACCAAGTTGGAGACTGTAGAATGTGTATTGTGCAAGTAGAAGGCATGCGTGGTTTTGTAACTTCTTGTATTCAAGTAGCGCAAGAAGGAATGAATGTAAGCACAAATACTAAAGAAGTAGTAGAAGCAAGAAAAGTAGTGTTAGATTTAATTTTATCAAACCATCAAAGAGACTGTTTAACTTGTAA
This sequence comes from Lachnospiraceae bacterium, assembly GCA_031262685.1. Taxonomy (GTDB): domain Bacteria; phylum Bacillota; class Clostridia; order TANB77; family CAG-508; genus CAKPQL01. The sequence goes on from JAISHG010000080.1 coordinate 2,241, forward strand.
TAGAAATCAAAATTGTGAACTTCAAACATTAGCACAAAAATTTAATGTAACAAATGTAGAATACGAAGGTGCACGTAACAAATACGAAATAGACGATATGTCCCCTTCTATTGTAAGAGATTTTAACAAATGTATTTTGTGCAGAAGATGTGTAGCAACTTGTAAAAAAGTACAACAAGTAAGTGCCATAGATTCAATTGGACGTGGATTCACTTCTTCAGTAGGAACAGCCGGAAATAATAGTTTAGACAAAGTAAACTGTGTTTTTTGTGGACAATGTATTAACAATTGCCCAGTAGGTGCTTTAAAAGAAAAAGATTCCACAAGAGAAGTTTTCAGAAAATTAAAAGATAAGAAACAAACTATACTTGTACAAACAGCACCGGCAGTTCGTGTAGCACTTGGAGAAGAATTTGGTATGCCAGTTGGTACAAACGTACAAGGTAAAATGGTAACTGCACTTAAAAAACTAGGATTTGACAAAGTATTTGATACAAATACAGCAGCAGATTTAACTATTATGGAAGAAGCAACAGAGTTTGTAAATCGTTTTAAAAACGGTGGAACACTTCCTATGATTACATCTTGTAGCCCTGGTTGGGTTCGTTATATTGAAATGAATTATCCCGAATTACTACCTCATCTTTCTACTTGTAAATCTCCTCATGAAATGTTTGGAGCGATTTTAAAATCTTATTACGCAGAAAAACAAAAAATAAGTCCTGAAGATTTATATGTAGTTTCTGTAATGCCATGTGTTGCTAAAAAATTCGAAGCAAAACGCGAAGAATTAAAAAATGACGAATTAGAAAATGTAGATAGCGTACTTACTACAAGAGAACTTGCTAGAATGATAAAACAAGAGGGCATCGACTTTGTAAATTTAGAGGACACTGATTTTGACAGTCCTATGCAGGAAGCAACTGGCGCCGCTGCTATATTTGGTACTACTGGTGGAGTAATGGAAGCTGCCCTTCGTACTGCATATGAATGGGTAACTGGAAAAGAACTTGGAAAATTAGATTTTGAAGATGTAAGAGGAAAAGAAGGCATAAAACACGCAAGTGTTAAATTAGGGGATATTACTCTAAAAGTAGCTGTAGCTCATGGTCTTTCTAATGCAAAGAAGATTTTAGAAGAAATTAAAGCAGGAAAAGCAGACTATCAATTTGTAGAGATTATGGCATGCCCAGGTGGTTGCATTATGGGTGGAGGACAACCAATAAAAAGCAGTAAAGAACGTATGGAAAAGGATGTTAGAGACCTTCGTGCAAAGGCAATTTATAACATCGATAAAGAAAGCAAAATTAGAAAATCACACGAAAATCCAGACATTCAAAAATTGTATAAGGAGTATCTAGAAGCACCTGGCGGACACAAAGCACACGAACTACTTCATACACATTACGTAAAAAGAGAAAAATACAAAGACTAACTAATTTTATTATCATATTTTTTAAAAACCATCATATCTTAAGGTATGATGGTTTTTTACGGCGCTTTAGCCAAGTGGTAAGGCACGAGTCTGCAAAACTCTTATTCATTGGTTCGAGTCCAATAAGCGCCTCCAAAAATATTGAACTACTCCCTCTCTTTATAACAATATTCTTCTATTATTCTTTTGTAAATTTCAACCAACTTTTGTAACTTATCTATTTCTATATGTTCGTTGGCTTCATGTGCTGTAATTCCACCGACACCTAAAATTACTGTATCTGTATTTCTTAAAAAGCTAGCTTCTGTCACATAATTAACTGCTTTTGCTTTGTTTTGTGTTATTTGTTCCATTTTTTCTATCATTTCATTATTAGAATTAGTTTTAGCTGTTATATTTACACGAATACTTAATCCTGCATCATAAGATTTAAGCATTTCTTTTATTTTTGTTTCTAAAATTTTATTTTGATTATCATTTACTGTTCTAATATCAAATAATAAATTACATTCATTTGGCACTACATTTACGGCAGTTCCGCCATTTATTTGTCCTATGTTTATGGTTGCATATGGTATATCAAAAATTTCATTTCTTTCTACTTCTAATATTTTAGCTAATTCTAATAATTCGTCTGTAAATTTAATTGCCTCTACTATTGCATTTTTTCCTTTATTTAATACGCTAGAATGCACGGATTTCCCTAGAAATTTAACTTCTATGTCCATTAAGCCTTTTGTTGCTATAACTGGAAACAAATTTGTTGGTTCTGCTAATATTAGATATTTTGTAATTTCCTTGTCTTTCTTAAGTAATTGCTCTATTCCCCTAAAAGATATTTCCTCATCAAAAGTAAAGTATAGTTTTAGTCCATTTCTTAATTTTTCTTTTTTAATAGATTGAATAGCCATTAAAAATGCACTAATTCCTCCTTTCATATCGCAAGTCCCTAGCCCATATATACTTTTCCCTTTTATTACCGCTTCAAATGGATTCGTACTCCAATTATCACTTGCAGGAACTGTATCTAAAT
>JAISHG010000035.1 GCA_031262685.1 Lachnospiraceae bacterium
GAAGAAATGTCTCGTTAAATCTTACGGAAATGCTTGACATGGGAAAATTTAAATGATAAAATAATAAACGTTGTCGTTTGCGATAACGTTTATTATTTTAAGCGGGAGGTGAAAAAATTGCCAACAATTAGTCAATTAGTTAGAAAAGGAAGAAAAACATCTACTACAAAATCAACTGCACCAGCGCTTCAAGTAGGATATAACTCTAGAACAAAAAGACAGACCAATAACAGAGCACCACAAAAAAGAGGAGTATGCACAGTTGTAAAAACAGTAACACCAAAAAAACCAAACTCTGCATTAAGAAAAGTTGCTAGGGTAAGACTATCAAATGGATACGAAGTAACATCTTATATTCCAGGAATAGGACATAACTTACAAGAGCACAGTGTTGTTTTAATTAGAGGAGGTAGGGTAAAAGACTTACCAGGTGTTAGATACCATATTGTTAGAGGAACGCTAGATACAGCAGGAGTTAAAGACAGACAACAAGCACGTTCAAAATATGGAGCAAAAAAACCAAAAGCATAAAATGCCTAGGGGAAAGTAGTGTTAATTAAGAAATATAATAGTTTGCTAAAAATAGTAAATAATAATATAGATTTTAACTATCACTATGCGTAAGAAAAAATACTTACGAGTAACTTTAGATGTTTTATATAGACATCTTACTATAATAAAAAGGAGTGAAGAATAGTGCCAAGAAGAGGACATATAGCGAAAAGAGACGTGTTACCAGATCCAATATGGAATAGCAAAATCGTTACAAAGTTAGTAAATAACGTAATGCTAGATGGTAAAAAGACTGTTGCTCAAAAAATAGTATATGGTGCATTTGATATTGTAAAAGAAAAAGAACAAAAAGATGCCCTAGAAATTTTTGAAACAGCACTTAATAATGTAATGCCAGTGCTTGAAGTCAAAGCAAGAAGAGTTGGTGGAGCAACATATCAAGTACCTATGGAAATTAAACCAGAAAGAAGACAAACATTAGGATTAAGATGGTTAGTATTATATGCTAGAAAAAGACATGAAAAAACAATGTCAGAAAAATTAGCTGGAGAAATACTAGACGCAATAGCTGGTAATGGCGGAGCATTCAAGAAAAAAGAAGAAATGCATAGAATGGCAGAAGCAAACAAAGCATTCGCACATTACAAATGGTAGAAAAAACAAATGAAAGGAGAACAAAATGGCTGGTAGAGCATTCCCATTAGAAAAAACAAGAAATATAGGAATAATGGCACATATAGATGCAGGAAAAACAACAACAACAGAAAGAATATTGTTTTACACAGGTAAAACACATAAAATAGGTGAAGTACATGAAGGCGCAGCTACTATGGACTGGATGGAACAAGAGCAAGAAAGAGGTATAACAATTACTTCTGCTGCTACTACTTGTGAATGGTTAGCACATAGAATAAACATTATAGACACACCGGGACATGTTGATTTTACAGTTGAAGTTGAAAGATCATTAAGGGTACTTGATGGTTCAGTTACTGTATTTTGTGCAAAAGGTGGAGTTCAACCACAATCAGAAACTGTTTGGAGACAAGCAGACAAATATCGTGTACCAAGAATGGCATACGTAAACAAAATGGACATTACTGGTGCAAATTTCTTATCATGTGTTGAGCAAATGAAATCAAGATTAAATGCTAATGCAGTTCCAATCCAATTACCAATTGGAGCAGAAGATACTTTTGTTGGAATCGTAGATTTAATTAAAATGAGAGCATTCGTTCACAAAGATGATTTAGGAAAAGAAATAGAAGAGCAGGATATTCCTGCAGAATTAGCAGAGCAAGCAAAAAAATACAGAGAGGCAATGATAGAAGCTGCTGCAGAACAAGATGAAGAATTGATGATGAAATACTTAGACGGAGAAGAACTAACAGAGGAAGAAATTGAAAAAGGACTTAGAATTGGTACAATAGATAACAAAATAGTTCCAGTATGTTGTGGTTCTTCATACAAAAACAAAGGTGTACAAGAATTATTAAACTGTGTTGTTAAATTTATGCCTTCACCATTAGATATAGCACATATAAAAGGTGTTACAGAAGATGGCGAAGAAACAGAAAGAAAAACATCAGATTCTGAACCTTTTGCTGCACTAGCATTTAAAATTGCAACAGACCCATTTGTAGGTAAACTTTGTTTCTTTAGAGTTTACTCAGGAACATTAGAGTCTGGTTCAACTGTATTAAATGCAAATAAAGACAAAAAAGAAAGAATTGGAAGAATTCTTCAAATGCATGCAAACCATAGAGAAGATATAGAAAAGGTATATGCGGGAGATATAGCTGCAGCCGTAGGATTAAAAGATGTTACAACAGGAGATACACTATGCGATGTTAATGCTCCAGTTATACTAGAATCTATGGAATTCCCAGAGCCAGTTATAGACATAGCAATAGAGCCAAAAAGCAAAGAAGCTCAAGAAAAAATGGGTATAGCATTAGCAAAACTTGCAGAAGAAGATCCAACTTTCAAAACTTATACAGATCAAGATAGTGGTCAAACAATAATTGCAGGAATGGGAGAATTACATCTAGACATTATAGTAGACAGATTAAAAAGAGAATTCAAAGTAGAAGCAAATGTTGGTAAACCACAAGTTGCGTATAAAGAAACAATAAGAAATCCAGTAAAAGTAGAAGGAAAATTTATACGTCAATCTGGTGGACGTGGACAATATGGACACGTTTGGATAGAAATGGAACCATTAGAGCCAGGTTCAGGAGTTCAGTTCGAAAGTAAAATAGTTGGTGGTGTTGTTCCAAAAGAATATATTAAACCAATAGAAGAAGGAATCAGAGAAGCATCAGATAGTGGAGTTTTGGCAGGATATCCTGTTATAGACTTTAAAGCAACATTAGTAGATGGTTCATATCACGAAGTTGACTCTTCAGAAATGGCGTTCAAAATAGCTGGTTCAATGGCATTTAAAGAAGGATGTAGAAAAGCAAAATCAGTTATATTAGAACCAATAATGAGAGTTGAAGTAACAGTTCCAGAAGAATACATGGGAGATGTTATTGGTGATATAAACTCAAGACGTGGAAGAATGGAAGGGATGGAAGCAAGAGGCGGAGCACAAATAATAAGAGGATTTATTCCATTATCTGAAATGTTTGGATATGCAACAGACTTGCGTTCAAAAACACAAGGTAGAGGAACATATGCAATGGAGCCAAGTCACTACGAAGAAGTTCCAAAATCAGTATTTGAAACAATAGTAGCATCAAGAGCTAAAAAAGAAGAATAGGGAAAAGTAATTATTATTTTTGTTAAATAATAGAGTAGCCACGTAGCGTGCCTCGATAATACTTTTCGAGCAACGAGGAGAAAAGTTTTCATCCGACTAAAGCTAAAAGTGGCGGACTTAAAATTAATTATAAACAAACACAATAAATTTATATTGCAAAATAAAAAAAAATATTATACAATACAAGATATTGAAAAAACGTCATAAAATTTAAAACATATATAAAAATTTAAGGGAGGAATTTAAAAATGGCAAAAGCAAAATTCGAAAGAACAAAACCACACGTTAACATCGGAACAATCGGTCACGTAGACCACGGTAAAACAACAACAACAGCTGCTATTACAAAATATTTAGGATTATTAGGAAAGGCTCAATACACAGCATATGATCAAATCGACGGAGCACCAGAAGAAAAAGCAAGAGGAATCACAATCAACACAGCTCACGTTGAATACGAAACAGAAGCAAGACATTATGCACACGTTGACTGCCCAGGACACGCTGACTACGTAAAAAACATGATTACAGGTGCAGCACAAATGGATGGAGCTATATTAGTAGTTTCAGCAGCAGATGGCCCAATGCCTCAAACAAGAGAGCATATACTACTTGCAAGACAAGTTGGTGTTAAATATATAGTTGTATATTTAAACAAATGCGATATGGTAGACGATCCAGAATTATTAGAATTAGTTGAAATGGAAGTTAGAGACTTATTATCAAGTTACGATTTCCCAGGAGACGAAATACCAATGGTTAAAGGTTCTTCATTAAAAGTATTAGAATCAACATCAACAGATCCAAACGCACCAGAATATGCTTGCATGAAAGAATTAATGGAAGCAGTAGATAGCTACATTCCAACACCAGAAAGACCAGTAGATCAACCATTCCTATTAGCAATTGAAGACGTATTTACAATTACAGGTAGAGGAACAGTTGTTACAGGTAGAGTAGAAAGAGGAGCATTAAAAGTAAGTGAAGAAATCGAAATAGTTGGTTTATCTAAAGAATCTAAAAAAACTGTTGTTACAGGTATAGAGATGTTTAGAAAAACATTAGATTCTGCTCAAGCAGGAGATAATGCAGGTATACTATTAAGAGGAACACAAAGAGAAGAAGTTGAACGTGGTCAAGTTCTTGCAAAACCAGGTTCAATAACACCACATACTAAATTCAAATCAGAAGTATATGTATTAACAAAAGAAGAAGGTGGAAGACATACACCATTCTTCAACGGATACAGACCACAATTCTACTTCAGAACAACAGACGTTACAGGTATAATAGATCTACCAGCAGGAACAGAAATGGTAATGCCAGGAGATAACATAGCAATGACAATAGAATTAATAACGCCAATAGCTATAGAAAAAGGATTAAGATTCGCTATACGTGAAGGTGGAAGAACAGTTGGTTCAGGAATAGTTTCTGAAATATTAGAGTAATAAGAAATAATAAAAAAAGACCCTAGGGTCTTTTTTTTATTGCTTAGGAAAAATCAAAGATTTTTCCGAGCAACAAGGTTAAGTTACTTTAGTCCGTGCAATAATGCGAAGCATTTTGCACATGTGGCGAAGCCACTTTTCTTATGGTTAGAAATAATTCATCGGATAAGGGCACCTGCATTACAGGTGCCCCTACAACAGATGTAGGGGCTGGGTGTCCTTAGGCAGCCCGTGTCACGATTTTGCAGACAACCTGAACCAAACGGTCGAAACACGAAAAAAGTATTGCTTTTTTAAAACTATAATAATAGAATAGAAATATCATTTTTGAATACAATTACCAAGAAGAAAGAAGGAATGAATACTTATGACAATATTACTAGATGCAATGGGAGGAGACAATGCACCAGACGCTTCTATAAAAGGAGCAGTTAAAGCAGCGAAAGAAATAAAATCTCAAATAATATTAGTAGGAAAAGAAGAAGTAATAAAGAGCAAACTAAAAGAATTTTACGGAACTGAGGATATTTCAAAAATATCTCCAAATTTAAAAATAGAAAATGCAACAGAAGAAATTGTAATGGAAGATATACCTACGCAAGCAATAAAACAGAAAAAAGATTCTTCTATGGTTGTTGGCTTTAGAATGTTAAAAGAGGGAAAAGCAGACGCATTTGTTTCTGCAGGAAATTCTGGAGCATTACTTACGGGAGCAACTTTGTTAGTTGGAAGAATAAAAGGAATAGATAGACCTGCACTAGCACCAATGCTACCTGCGTATAAGAAGAGCTTTATGCTAATAGATGCTGGATCAAATACAAATTGCAAGGTAGAAAATCTTGTGCAATTTGCTCAAATGGCTAATATATATTTAAAAAACACATACGGAATAAAGGAACCTAAGATTGGACTTTTAAATATAGGAACAGAGGAGCATAAAGGTAACGAACTAATGAAAGAAACGTATAAGGCGTTAACAGAAAAATCAGAGGAATTAGGTATAAAGTTTATAGGAAATATAGAAGGAAGAGAGATTTTTGCAGGAGAAATCGACGCAGTAGTTACAGATGGATTTACTGGTAATGTGTTTTTAAAAACAGTAGAAGGTATGGGAAAACTAATAAAAAGAACATTAACAGAAAATCTAAAAAAGAATATATTTAGAAAAATTGGAGCTATAGGAGCGTTGCCATCAATAAAAGCATTATCGAAAGCAATGGACTACAAAGAATACGGTGGAGCGTTATTTTTAGGAGTAAAAAAACCAGTAATAAAGGCGCATGGTAGTAGCGACGAAAGACTTTTCTATACAACATTAAAACAAGCAGAAAACTTTGCTAAAAGTACAGCAATAGAAGAATTAGAAAAAGAAATTTCAAAAATGTAAATAATGTAGTGTTACAATTGATGTGAAACAAAAATAATAGAAAATAAGAGATTCAAGTAGTATAATTGAATTGTTAAGAAACAAATTATACGAAAGGACTTGAACCTCTTATGAATAGTAG
>JAISHG010000084.1 GCA_031262685.1 Lachnospiraceae bacterium
GGCAAAAGTGTTAAATAAAGTAGGTGATTTTGATTATGAATAGTGATGATAATTTTTTGTTGGCAATAAATGCTATAGTTAGTTCAAGAGAGTTGTTAGTAAAATCAAGAGATGGCGAATTGGAAGACATTGTAAATACGAAAGTGTCATTAAATAATGTTGCCGAAATGATAAGTACGGTAACAAAAGGTTTTTATAGAGTAGAAACTGATGATTTTATAACAGGACAAAGTAGCGCAGGACAAGGCGACTAGACTCTAGACCAGATATATGTACTATCAATTAGTGCTAAAGATAGGGATATGTAAGTAGTAAGAAAAGGACATTCTGTGTTCTTTTTTTTTATTTTACAGAATACACATTATGTGTAGAGGTGATTTTATTTTATGAGAAAGCAAAAACGTCAAAATATTATAAAAGAATTGATAGTTAATCATTTCAAGAATAACGTAAAAGAGTATATGATTGTTATAGCCGTATTATTAATTGGTATAGTTTCTGGAGTGTTTTTTGTAAACAATTCTTCAGATATACAAAAAAATGAAATTACTTCATATGTGAATTCTTTTGTGAATTCGTTTAAAGAAAATACAAACAACATAGATATGAGTGCGTTGCTTAAAGATTCTATTATTCAAAATATAACATTGGGGCTAGCTTTGTGGTTTATGGGATCTACAGTAATTGGTATAGTAGCTGTATATCTTATAGTTTTATATAGAGGATTTTCCTTAAGTTATACAATTGCATCTGTAATTGGTGCTATGCCTGGCAAAAGTGGAATAATATTTACGCTTTCAACTCTACTAATTCACAACATAATAGTAATTTCTGTTATGCTGGCGCTTGCGGTAAGCGGAATTAGACTATATAAATCAATTATGAGGGATAGGCGAAAAGAAAATATAAAAATGGAAATAATAAGGCATACTATTATTTCTTTAATATTTACAATGATACTAGTTTTGGCTTCATTTGTAGAGGTATATGTTTCGACCAATATACTAAAAAGTATGATTGTGTACATATAAAATGGATCATTTTAAATAAAAAAAGAGGTATGCAGAATTTGTTCTACATTCTTCTTTTTTGTTGTAGGGGCGCATGACCCTGCGCCCTTAAACCCATTATATTTACAATAAAAAAACAATAAATTAGCAAAAGGTATTGACAAGTGCTAAAAAAAATTATATTATACGAACGTTAGCAGTCGTTATGACTAAGTGCTAACAAGAGGTGGTAAATATGCTTGATGCCAGAAAAAAACGAGTATTACAAGCAATAATAGAAGAATATATAGAAACAGCAGAACCTGTTAGTTCTTCTTCTATTATAGATAATAATAATTTGAATTATAGTAGTGCAACTATAAGAAACGAAATGGCAGAGTTAGAAAAAGAGGGGTATTTAGAAAAACCTCATACATCAGCAGGTAGAGTGCCATCGGCTAAAGGTTATAGGTTTTATGTGGATGAACTTTTGAGCGACGACAATATAAATATAGACGAAATTCAATATATAAAATCTAAACTAGAAACTAAAGTAAACGAAATAAAAGAACTTACGAAAATAACTACAAATACAATATCTGAGCTTACAAATTATGCAACTGTCGCAATAGGACCAAAATCTACAGAACAAACAATAGAAGATATTAAATTCGTTCTTTTAGGTAGCAGAGTTCTTATGGCAGTAATTCTAACCGATGCAGGAGTAATAAAGGAATCAATAATTAAATTCGATGAAGATATTACTAATAGCCAAGTACAAAACTTGAATTTTATCTTTAATAAAAAGTTAAGAGGAAAAGCATTTGCAAAAATAGATAAGCCAATGGAAGAGTACATCGAATCGGAAATGAATAATCAGATTAGTGTTATTGAACCAATAATTATTCAAATGAATAAAGCAATATCCGAAAGTGAAGAATTATATTTAGAGGGAACAAGCAAAATTTTTGATTTTCCTGAATTTAGAAAAGTAGACGCAGTAAAAAATTTAATGAGTTTGCTAGACCAAAAGGACACAGTAGTAGATTTACTAAATACAGGATTTGCTCAAGATATAAATGTTTATATTGGTGGCGAAAGTGCAAACGATGAACTAAAAGATATTAGCATAATAACATTTAAGCATACAGTAGGAAATAAAAATCTTGGTACTATAGGTATAATTGGACCACAGCGAATGGACTATTCAAAAGTTATATCAGTAATGAAATATATAAGTCAAAGGCTTAACAAAAGCCCAGACGACGACTAAATTTAGAGGAGGGAAGTAATGGAAGAAGAAAAATTAGAGGAAGCAGAAGTAATATTATCAACTAATCAAAAAGAATTTGATGAACTTTCTGATAGATACAAACGATTATTAGCTGAATTCGAAAACTTCAAAAAAAGAAGTTCAAAAGAAAGAGAATCTTTATACAATTCGTTAATATCAGACATAGTTGCATCAATGCTACCTGTTTTGGATAATTTAGAAAAAGCAGTAGAAGTAAAAACAGAAGATGAAGGTTACAAGCAAGGATTGGAATTGGTTTTAAAGCAATTTAAGGATGTTCTTTCTAACTACGGAGTAAAAGAAATAGAAGCAGTTGGAATAAAATTTAACCCAGAATATCATGAAGCTGTTAGCACCGCACAAGATTCAGAACTTGGCGAAAAAATAGTAAAAGAAGTGCTTAGAAAAGGATACAAAATAGGCGAAAAAGTAATTCGCTACGCAATGGTAGTAGTTGCAAATTAGTAATTAAATTTTATTTTATAAAAGGGGGACTTAATATGTCAAAAATTATAGGTATAGACCTAGGAACAACAAATTCATGTGTTGCAGTTATGGAAGGTGGAGAAGCGGTAGTTATACCAAACTCAGAAGGAGCTAGAACCACACCATCTGTAGTTGCATTCTCAAAAAATGGAGAAAGATTAGTTGGGCAAATTGCTAAACGTCAATCTGTAACAAATCCAGAACATACTGTAATCTCAATAAAAAGAGATATGGGAACAAACAAGAAAGTAAAAATTGAAGGAGAAGAATTTACTCCTCCAGAAATATCAGCAATGATATTACAAAAATTAAAAACAGATGCAGAAAACTACTTAGGACAAAAAGTAACCCAAGCAGTTATAACTGTACCAGCATATTTTAGCGATTCTCAAAGACAAGCAACAAAAGATGCAGGTAAAATTGCAGGACTAGAAGTTCTAAGAATAATAAATGAACCAACAGCAGCTGCTCTTGCATATGGAATGGATAAATCAGAAAAAGACCAAAAAATAATGATATACGACTTAGGTGGAGGAACATTCGACGTATCAATATTAGATATTGGAGACGGAGTATTCGAAGTTCTTGCAACTAGCGGAAACAATAGACTTGGTGGAGATGACTTTGACCAAAGAGTTATAGATTATCTTGTATCAACATTTAAACAAGATCAAGGAATAGATTTATCTAACGACAAAATGGCTATGCAAAGATTAAAAGAAGCAGCAGAAAAAGCTAAAATAGAATTATCTGGTGTTCAACAAACAAATATAAACTTACCATTTATAACAGCAGATAGTACAGGACCAAAACATTTAGATGTAACTTTAACAAGATCAAAATTCGAAGAATTAGTTAGAGACTTAGTAGAGTCTACAACAGGACCTGTAAATCAAGCACTAAAAGATGCAAAATTAACTTCAGCAGAAATTGACCAAGTATTATTAGTTGGTGGTTCTACAAGGGTTCCAGCAGTTCAAGAATTAGTTAAAAGATTAACAGGAAAAGAGCCAAATAAAGGTATAAATCCAGATGAATGTGTTGCTGTTGGAGCATCAATTCAAGGTGGAGTATTATCTGGAGATGTTAAAGATTTAGTATTACTAGATGTAACACCTTTATCATTAGGTATAGAAACATATGGTGGAGTATTTACAAAATTGATAGAAAGAAATACAACAATACCAACAAAAAAATCTCAAATATTCTCTACAGCAGCAGATGGTCAAACAAGTGTAGAAGTTCACGTTTTACAAGGTGAAAGAGAAATGGCATCATACAATAAAACATTAGGAAGATTCCAATTAACAGGAATACCACCAGCACCAAGAGGAGTGCCACAAATAGAAGTAACATTCGATATCGATGCAAATGGTATAGTTCACGTATCTGCAAAAGATATGGCAACAGGAAATGAGCAAAATGTATCAATAACAGCAAGTTCAAATTTATCAGATGAAGATATAGAAAAAGCTGTAAAAGATGCAGAAGCACACGCAAGCGAAGACAAAAAGAAAAAAGAAGAAATCGAAGTTAAGAATAATGCAGAAAGTTTAGTATATAACAGTCAAAAAACATTAGATGAACTTGGAGACAAAATAAGCGGAGAAGAAAAAAGCAAAGTAGAAACAGAAATAGAAAATGTAAAAAAAGCATTAGAAACAAACGAAACAGAAACTATAAAAGAAGCAACAGAAAAATTAACAACAGCATTCTACGAAATATCTGAAAAATTATACAAACAAAATGCAGCAGCTACTGGAAGCCCAGAAGGAGCGGCATCAAATGAAGAAAACCCAAATCAAGACGATACAGTATATGACGCAGATTACAAAGTAGAAGACGACAACAAAAACGAATAATAATTGCATATAATATTGCATTAATATTATATCTATTGTAGGGGCGTATTGTATACGCCCCACATGGAATTTTAAGGAGAAACCAAATGGCAAATAAAAGAGATTATTACGAGGTTTTAGGAGTAAATAAATCCGCTACAGATGATGAACTAAAAAAAGCATACAGGCAGCTTGCCAAAAAATATCATCCAGATGCTAACATAGATAACAAAAAGGAAGCAGAAGCCAAATTTAAAGAAGTATCTGAAGCATATGAAGTTTTGTCAGACAAACAAAAACGTACAATGTACGATCAATTTGGACATAATGGACCTCAAGGCTTTGGAGGAGGAAATCCAGGTGGAGGACACTATTCGTATTCTTCTGTATACGAGGATTTGGGAGGATTTGATGATATATTTTCATTCTTTACAGGTGGAAGAAATCCAAACAGAGCATCTTCCGCGCGTAGAGGCGCAGATTTAAGATATAACATGGAAATAAGTTTTGAAGATGCATATTTTGGAGTAGAAAAAGAATTTGTTATAAATAAAAATGTGCAGTGCGAAACATGTCATGGGACAAAAGCAAAACCCGGTAGTAGTGTAGAAACTTGCTCTATGTGTGGTGGAACAGGACAAATAAAACAGAACGTAACAATTCTTATGGGAATGCAAATGCAAACAACAAAAACTTGTCCAAATTGTAATGGAGAAGGTAAAAAAATAAAAGAACCTTGTCCAGATTGTAAGGGCAAAGGTCAAGTTAGAAAACAAGTAAAAATAAGTGTAAAAATTCCAGCAGGAATAGATGAAGGTCAAATGGTTGCAATTCGTGGCGAAGGAGAACCGGGAGAAAAGGGTGGACCTAAAGGAGATTTATACATAGTAGTACATATTAAATCAAGCAATATATTTACAAGAAAAGGCGATCATGTACTTTGTGATATACCAATAACATTTACTCAGGCAACATTGGGTGCGGAAATAGAAGTTCCTTTGGTTGGAGGAGAAAAAGAAAAATATAAAATACCCGAAGGAACCCAAACTGGAACAAAACATACACTTCGAGGAAAAGGCTTTAAAAACACTAGAGGTAGTTGGAATGGCGATTTAATATTTACAGTAGTAGTTCAAACGCCAAAGAAACTATCTCCAGAGCAAAGAAAAATATTATTAGAACTTGCAAAAACCATGAACGAACAGCCGCCTATTAAAAAGAAAGGCATATTTGGATAGAAAAATCAAAAGAGCATTACGTAAGTAATGCTCTTTTGATTTTCATTTCTGCATCTCTTTTTGCCATGTCTGCGCGTTTATCGTATAGTTTTTTTCCTTTACCAATCCCTAATTGAACCTTTACAAGACTGCCTTTAAAATATAATGAAATAGGAACGAGAGTAAGTCCTTTTTGCTGTATAACACCAATGATTTTATGGATTTCACGTTTTGTGAGTAGAAGTTTTCTATCACGAATTGGATTTGTATTGTTAATATTGCCAAAGTCGTATGGGCTAATATGCATATTATAAATAAATGCTTCGCCATTTTTTATGGCAGCATAACTATCCTTTAAATTAACTTTTCCTAATCGAATAGATTTTATTTCGGTACCAGTTAAAACAATACCTGCTTCCATAGTTTCGTCTATTGTGTAATTGTGGTATGCAACTGGATTTTTTGCAATTGTTTTTGTATTCATAAATTGCTCCTTTAAACTAACCAGATTATAACAATTTAAAAAAAACATGTCAATTGCACGGGGGTCTTTTCTTCTTTTCGTGAAATTTAAACAATTCTGTTTATGGTATTTATGATTTTCTGCCGTAGGGGCGGGGTTCGTAAGGAATACCCCTTGTGTGACCAAACTCCGCCCTAAATATTTGTCAACCAACATTTACATAATTGACAATATGGGGTTATTACAATATAATAATTCCATATTTTAAGGAAAGAGGATATATCTAGTGTCAGTGTATTATAATTGGACTAAAGAGATAAAAATAGAAGAATTACAAGAATCGGCAAATGCTATAAACACAAACGGAATAGTAGTCTTTCCAACCGAAACAGTTTATGGAATTGGCGCTAATGCATTAAGTAAAGACGCCGTAGCAAAAATATTTTTAGCAAAGGGTAGACCCCAAGACAATCCACTAATTGTGCATTTAGCGCAAAAAGAAGATATAACAAAATTTTGTATTATACAAAACGAAATAGAACAAAAACTAATTGATGCCTTTATGCCAGGACCTTTTACGTTAATACTAAAAAAGAAAAATATTATACCCGATATAGTTTCGGCAAATTTAGATACAGTTGGAATAAGAATACCAACAAGTAAAATCGCAAACGAACTAATAAAGGCTTCTAACGTACCAATTGCTGCACCAAGTGCTAATGTATCTGGAAGACCAAGTGGTACAGAAGTACAAGATATAAAGCAAGAGTTAGAGAATAAGGTAGATATAATTATAGACGGTGGGAAAACCAATATTGGATTAGAATCTACTGTTGTAAAAGTAATAGATGGAATTCCTACTATTTTAAGACCTGGAAAAATTACTCCTGAAGATATAAAAAGCAGAATTGGTATTGTAAAAATCAATGATAAAATATTTGCAAAACCAGAAAATGAAGAACAAGTAGAAAGTCCGGGAATGAAATATAGACATTATGCGCCAAAAACCAAATGTGTTTTAGTAGATATAGAAGACGAAGATTTACAAATAAAAAAAGTAAATGAAATAGTTTCAGAAGATAAAAATGCAGTTGTAATAGGTTTTTCTGAACACGAAAAACGCGTAAATACAAAAAACTTTATTAGTATGGGAAGTAAAGATAATTTAGAAGAAATTTCACAAAAACTATATTCGGTATTAAGAAAAATTGATTCATATAATGTGAATTTAGCAATAATAGAAGGTGTAAACAAAGCTGGTTTAGGTATAGCAATAATGAACAGACTACTTAGGGCATGTGAATTTAATGTTAAGAAATAAAGGAGATGTTTGTTTTGGAAAAAGGTTTAATCACTATAATGGTTCCTATATATAATGTGGGGAAATATTTAGAAAAATGTATAAAAAGCATTATAGATCAAACATATAAAAATATTGAACTAATATTGGTTAATGATGGATCTACCGATAATGGTTTAGAAATATGTAACAAATATGCTACGATGGATAGTAGAATAAAAGTTATAAATAAGGAAAATGGTGGACTTTCGTCTGCACGAAATATTGCATTAGACATTGCAAGAGGAGAGTTTATAGGTTTTGTAGATGGTGACGACTATATCGAAAAAGATATGTTTGAAGTATTGCATAATTTAATTATAGATAATGATGCAGATATTTCTATGTGTTCTTTTTATTTTACAAGTGAGGAAAAAGAGTATTCGTTATATGATACTAATAAATTCACAATACTTAATAAAGAAGAAGCTTTAAAAGAAATATTATTAGATAAAAGAATACAAAGTTATGCATGGGATAAGCTGTATAAAAAATCATTATTCGACAATGTGAGATATCCTCTAGGAAAAAAATATGAAGATATTGGGACTACATTTCTTTTATTAGAACAAATTAAAAAGATGGCAATAATTGATACTCCTAAATATCATTATCTTCAAAGAAATGATAGCATAGTCGCAGTAAAAGACGAAAGTAATATAAATGGATTTTTAGATATGGCAGAATTTAGATATAATTATATTATAAAAAACTATTCAGAAATCGCATCTTTAGCAAATTATAATATGGCAGATGCAATTTGCATGAATTTTGAAAAGATATGTGTATCTAAAAATTTGGAATTATTTGAAAATGAAAAAATAAAAAGCAAATTAAGTATGCTTATACAATTAATTAATAATTATGAAAATGAAATAATAGGCTTTATGGATAATTTTCAAAAACTTAGATTATATACTATCTTATATGATATGAATTTTTACAAACAAATTGGATATGATTTATATTTAGAAGAAAAGAAGAATACTATTTAAAGTACTCTTCTTTTCTTCCGCTATACAGTTGATAACTTTTCTTCTATTTCATCTTCTTCATCAGATATAGTATTGCAGTTTTGAATTGTTCGTTTCCATACTTCTTTTACTTTATTAAATTCTGCGTAATCTTTAAATACATTTCCAACATATTTTTCTGCTTCGGATTTTAAAGTCATAAATTCTTCTTTTTGTAATACAGTAGAGATTTCAGTAAGAGAAGAATCAAGTTGTTTGTATAATTCTTGTATTTTTTTACCGAAGGTTTTTCTATCAGAAATATACAGTAATAATGGCTTGTATCTCATCCATCCAACACATGTTGCAAAAAATCTTTTTATACTTTTTTCATCTGTTTGATGTACAAAAATTTCGGTAGGTAGTATCCCATTTACTATGTCTGGGTACTCTAAGAATGGGTCATGAAAATTATATACCGGGATTCTTAAGACTTTAGCATCTTTTAAACCAGTTGAAAAGAATCCGTCTTCACCTCTTGCATCTAATGGGTTATAAAAAGGCGGAAGGTTATTCCCTAAGCTTTTTAAGTTTAAACATAAATTTGTTCCCCAAATGTATTTACCACCATTTTCGTATTCTCTCTCGAATACTTTTGGAGATTCTCCATAAGTAATACCTTTGTCATCAACTACAATGCTTTTTAGTTCGTCCCAGTTCGAAGTATCATTGTTTTTCATAGCATTTATAAAAGTTGAAAGTGTTTTTTCATCAATTTGATTTTTTATATCGAAATAAGGAATAGGAGCAACGTATCCGCACTTATATCCATATGTAATATCACATTTTTGAATATGTTTTAAATGGGTAAGTAACGTATGTTGTTTACTCCATTTTAGAGTACCGTCAGATTTTTTTTCTACTTTAAGAGGATATTCGTCATCATCCAAATAAAGCAAATAATCAATTTTATTTTTTAAAGCACAATAAAGTACAGAATTTCTTAACTTTGCATATCCATGATTTCCAAAGATTAAATCTAAATTGGAAATAGGTTCTCCGGTGTCTTGATGTATTTCTAATATCATTTCTTTAAGTTCGGCTCCACCAATAAGATGAACATTATTTATACCATCTAATATTTCTTTTGGAATTTTCTTAAAATCTTTTTCTAACAAACTACCAAATTCTAAATCATATGCGATAAATAATTCTATTTCTATATTTGGATTATTTAATAATCCTGTTTCTTTCCAATCATTATAATTCATTCTTAATACGTTTATAAAATTCTTTCTGCCAGTAATTATTCCGATACCGATTCTTGTAACTTTATTGCCTTTTCTCAAAGAATCAACTCCTTATATTTGTGTTACACAAGTACAAAGGATATTATAACATAATATCCCAATAAAAACAATATTTTGGCTGAAAATATAGAGAGTTGCGACTCAAAAAAATTACAATATTTTACACATGCATATGGAGTCAGTAGAGTTTTCGTATGGTTTAAAATTCGAAATTATTTTATAGTTTAACTTATTATAAATTATTAAGGCAGTGTCTAATCCTTTACGAGTTTCTAAGATGATTTGTTTATAACCACGAGAAACAATCTCTTTTTCCATATAAGATAGTAATAATTGACAAATACCCTTATTTCGATGTGAAGGGTCTAAGAAAACTCTTTTTAATTCAACAGTGTCAGAATTGTATTCTCTGTAAGAAGCACAAGCTATTGGAACATTTTTTAAATATACTATAAAAACATGTTCAATTGCACTTGATTCAAGACTATATGGCTTTTTGGGAATTTCCAAATTAATTAGCTCATTTAAATCAACATACAATTTATCACACAAAGTTATAAAGTCTTTGTTATCTGCATTCGTTTCAATTATTTTTAAAGTTTCGTTTGTTTTAGTAGTACAAATATGCATTTCAACCCTCCACTAATATTATCTTTTGAATTTATAAATAAATCACGAAGTAATTGTATCACATTAGAATAATAATTGTACATGGTAATGATTGTAATTGTCAAATAAAACAATTTGTCTAAAATTTCTTTTACATTATTAAAGATATATGATAGAATAAAAAAAACTAAAAAAGGAGTGTAAAAACATGCCGAATCTAGCATATAAACGTATCTTATTAAAGGTTAGTGGTGAGGCACTATCAGGAGAAAGACAAAATGGTATAGACGTAGAAACAATAGGAAGAATTTGTGATGAAATTCAAAAAGTAGTAGAAATGGGAGTAGAAGTAGCAATTGTTGTTGGCGGAGGAAACTTTTGGCGTGGCAGATATGGACATCAGATGGAAAGAACAACTTCAGACTATATGGGAATGCTTGCAACAATAATAAATGGATTAGCTTTGCAAGATGCCTTAGAAACAAGAGGAATATACACTAGAGTTCAGACATCAATAGAAATGCGCGAAATAGCAGAACCATATATAAAAAGAAAAGCAATAAAGCATTTAGAGAAAAAACGTGTTGTAATATTTGCAGGAGGAACAGGAAACCCCTATTTTTCAACAGATACAGCAGCAGCATTAAGAGCGGCAGAAATGGGAGCAGAAGTTATTTTACTCGCAAAAACAATAGATGGAGTATATTCCGCAGACCCTAAATTAGATGCATCAGCAGTAAAATACGATAAAATAACATATTTAGATATTCTAAATAAAAATTTAAAAGTAATGGATTCAACTGCAACATCACTTTGCAGAGATAACAATATTCCAATAATAGTATTTGGAATAGATGACCCAGGAAATATCGTAAAAATAGTAAAGGGAGAAGAAATAGGAACAATAGTAACAAATGAGTAAAACAATTTTTAATAAATAGGAGGAGTTTTAAATGTCAGATTACAGTAAAATAGAAGAGAAAATGCAAAAAACACTAGGTTCATTAGAAACAAATTATTCAGAAATAAGAGCAGGAAGGGCTAATCCAGCTATATTAAACAAAGTAAAAGTAGACTATTATGGAGTGCCAACTCCAATAAATCAAATTGCTGGAGTATCAGTTCCAGAAGCAAGAACAATAGTAATACAACCATGGGATGCAAGTGTTCTTAAATCAATAGAAAAAGCTATTCTTACTTCAGACATAGGTATAAACCCAAATAACGATGGGAAAGTTATAAGACTAACATTCCCAGAATTAAACGAAGAAAGAAGAAAAGAGATAGTAAAAGACATTAAAAAATTAGCAGAAGAATCAAGAATTGCTGTAAGAAATGCTAGAAGAGATGGAATGGACGAATACAAAGCTATGCAAAAAGCAAATTCAATATCTGAAGATGAACTTAGAGATTCAGAAGATGCTATTCAAAAATTAACAGACAAATATATATCTGAAATAGATAAAGCAGCAGAAAATAAAGAAAAAGAGATTATGAGTGTATAAGTAATAATGGACATATTGTTATACTAAAATATACTATAAAAGGGAGTAACATATGGAATTAGACAAAGATAATTTACCTGAACATATAGCCATTATACTAGATGGAAACAGAAGATGGGCAAAGGACAGAGGTCTTTCTACAAAAGAGGGACACAAGGCGGGGAGTAAAAATCTTGAAAATATTGCTCTAAAGTGTAATGAATTAGGAATAAAATACTTAACGGTATATGCTTTTTCCACAGAAAACTGGAAAAGGAGTAAGGACGAAGTTTCTGCGTTAATGTTTATACTAAAAGCATATTTGGACTCGTTTTCAAAAAAAGCAGATTCATATAATATTAAACTAAGTCTTTCTGGAGATATATCCGTTTTATCTGAATCCTTACAGAAATCTATAAATACAGCAATAGAAAAAACAAAGAATAACACAGGACTTGTTTTTAATATAGCTTTTAATTATGGCGGTAGACAAGAAATAGTTCGAGCAGTAAAAATCATTGGAGAAAAATTGCTATTAGGAGAAATTAAGTTAGACGATATTAACGAAAATTTAATTTCAGATAATTTATATACAAAAGGTATGCCAGACCCAGACCTAATGATTAGAACGAGTAAAGAATTAAGAACAAGCAATTTTTTACCATGGCAACTTACATATACAGAATTTTATTTTCCAGATGTACATTGGCCAGAATTTGACGAAGAACAATTAAAACTAGCAATATATGAGTATCAAAAAAGAAATAGAAGATTCGGTGGAAGACCAGACGAAACTAAATAAAAGGAATGATGAATTTGAATGTTAAAAGAGTGGTATCAAGTTTAGTGTTATTTCCATTGGTAGTAGTTTTATTAGTGTTTGGAGAAACGCATTTAGTAGATTTTGCTTTTGCTATAATAGCACTGATGGCATTACACGAATATTTTGTAGCACTTGGAAAAAAAACCAGACCAATAAAATGGATAGGGTATTTAGCGTGTGTATTTATTGCACTTTTGCACGTAATACCTAAAGAAAGTGTAGTAAAAACAATAGGTATAGCATTACCAAGTGTATTTTTAATTATGTTTCTGCAAGTAATATTAACTAACATGAAGACAAATTTTAACGATGTTGTAGTTACGTTTTTTGGAATATTTTATGTATTGGGATGCATACTATTCTTGCCGCTTCTTTTAAACGCAAATAACGGTAGATTTTTAATCTGGTATGTGCTATTTGCAGCGTGGGGAACGGATCTATCGGCATTTATAGTAGGAAGATGTTTAGGACTTCGGAAAACACAAATTCACAAAAATAAGTCCAAACAAATCTATAGAAGGTTGTATTGGAGGAATAGTAGGCACAGTAATATTTTTCTTAATATATACATATGTTCTTAATACATATGCAGGTTTTGGAATTTCTTATATAAATATAATTTTAATCGGAATAGTTTTAAGCATAATCGGTCAAATTGGAGACTTAACAGCATCAAGCATAAAAAGATATGTAGAAATAAAAGATTTTAGTGATTTAATACCAGGGCACGGAGGAATGTTAGATAGAATAGATAGCGTAATACTAATTGCTCCATTTGCATTTTTCTTATTATAAGGATGGAACAATGATATTTGTTTTGTAGGGGCGTATTGCATACGCCCTAAACAATATTTAATGTATTTCAAAGGGCGTATGCAATACGCCCCTACAATAGATGTAAATCATATGTGGAGGTAACGGTTGATAAATTTTCTAATTAGTGCAGTAAAAATAATTTTTCTATTAGGTTTCCTTGTTTTAATACACGAAGGAGGCCATTTTCTATTTGCAAAACTATGTAAAATAAAAGTAAATGAATTTGCTATAGGTTTCGGACCTACAATATGGAAGAAGCAAACC
>JAISHG010000086.1 GCA_031262685.1 Lachnospiraceae bacterium
AATATGTAAAAGAAAATATTAAAATTCCTGTTATCTTTCTAACTGCAAAAGATGAAGAAACAGATGTTGTAAAAGGTTTAGATATGGGCGCAGACGATTATATAATAAAACCATTTAGAAATAGAGAACTTATTTCTAGAATAAACAATGTTTTAAGGAGAAATGGGCGGAGAAGAATTAGTTTCAAACTATATAAGAATCGATATAGCTTCTGGGAAAGTTTATGCAAACAATATAGAGATTGTGCTTACAAAACTAGAATATAGGATATTAGTTAATTTGTTAAAAAATCAAAATAGACTTCTTTCTAGGGAAGATATTTTAAACGATATTTGGGACATTGTAGGAAATTTTGTTAACGATAATACACTTACAGTTTATATAAAAAGAATAAGAGAAAAAATAGGGGATAAAGAAGGCAAGATTATTGAAACAGTGAGAGGCTTGGGGTATAGAGTAAATGGATAAAATTAAAAACATAAGTAAAAAGAATATTTTTATATTTTGCACTGCCATACTAATAATAAATTTGGCTCTTTTAATATGCTTTATAAAATATGAAAACAGTATGTATAAAAGCAAAACAAATGCTGCAATTTCAAGTATAATTAGTAATATAAAAGAAGAATATCCCAATACTTCAGAGGAAGAAATTATAAAATCATTAAATAAAAGTTATGATATTGAAATTGGAAAAGACGTGCTAAAGCAATATGGAATAAATAATGAAAATGCTTTTATTCAAGACTTAGAAACAAATTTAAGTGAAACCATAATAGGGACTTCGTTAGTTCTAGTTATAAGTTTTGTAGAAATTCTTATTCTAGTACAAATGTACATAAGAAGTAGAACTAAGAAAGTAAATAAACTTATGAAATATATAGAAAAACTATCTAACAGAGAGTATCTAACAAACATAGAGGAAAGTTCAGAAGAAGATTTAAATAAATTAAAAAATGAATTATATAAAATTGCAGTTTTGCTTAAAGAAGATGCAGAAAATGCAAAGCAAAAACAAATGGCGCTTTCTAGTTCTGTATCAGATATATCGCATCAATTAAAAACACCAATAACTTCTTCGTTAATACTATTAGACGATTTAATAAATAGTCCTAACATGGACGAAGGTACAAGAAAGAAATTCCTAAGTGAAATCGCATCTCAAATTATGGGAATGAACTGGCTTATTGTATCGCTTTTAAAGCTATCTAGATTAGATGCTGGAGTAATAGAGTTTTTGGAAGAAAAAATAGACTTAAATAAACTTATAAATGAAATTTTAGTAGAACTTGAAATTATTTCGGAAGTGAAAAATGTAAAAGTTAGAATAGGTTCTAAAAGTAGCAATATTTATATTACGGGAGACTATAATTGGAACAAAGAAGCTATAAAAAATATTGTAAAAAATGCAGTAGAACATACTAAAGAAAATTCTAATGTTACTATAACTTTAGAGGAAAATGAAGTATATGTGCAAATTATAGTAACAGACGAAGGAGAAGGAATAGACGAGGAAGATTTAAAACACATTTTTGATAGATTTTATAGGGCAAAGAATTCTTCGGAAAATAGTACCGGAATAGGATTAGCATTAGCTAAAAATATTATAAAAAATCAAAATGGATATATATCTGTAAACTCAGCTGTAGGTGCGGGTACAACATTTATAATAAAATATTTAAAATAATCATGTAAAAGTCACTGAATAGTCATTTTATATGATTATAATTTTTTTAGGAGGTTTTTTTATATGGAAATATTAAAAGTTGAAAATTTAACTAAAAAATATGGCAAAGGAGAAAACGAAGTTATTGCAGTAGATAATATGTCATTTAGTATAGATAAAGGAGAATTTGTTGCAATTGTAGGTAGTTCTGGAAGCGGAAAATCTACGCTGTTACACTTGCTTGGTGGAGTTGATAGACCTACATCAGGAAAGGTTTTTATAGAAGGTAAGGATATATATTCTTTAAGCGATAATAACCTAGCTATTTTCAGAAGAAGGCAAGTTGGCTTAATATATCAATTTTATAATCTTATTCCAATATTAAATGTGGAAGAGAATATAACACTTCCATGCGATTTAGACGGAAAGAAAGTAGAAGATGAAAAGTTAGAAGAATTGTTAAAAGTATTGGGAATAGAAAACAGAAGAAAGCATCTTCCAAATCAACTTTCTGGTGGGCAACAACAAAGAGTATCAATTGGTAGAGCCTTAATAAATAGTCCGTCTATTGTACTCGCAGATGAACCTACAGGAAACTTAGATAAAAAATCTAGTGATGAGATTGTAGAGCTATTAAAGGTGTCTAATAAAAAGTATAATCAGACAGTTGTAATAATAACTCACGACTTAGAAATAGCCAAAGAAGCGGATAGAATTATAAAAATAGAAGATGGAAAAATTATTACGAAAGGGGCATAGCACATGAAATTGTTAAAAAAACTTACAATAAAAAGTTTAAAGTTAAACAAGAAAAGAACAATAGTAACAGTAATTGGTATAATGCTTGCTACTGCCTTAATTACAGCAATAGCATCGCTTCTAGTAAGTTTTAGACAAAGCCTTATAGATTATGAAATACAAGAAAGAGGAAGATTTCATTATGCCTTTTTTGATGTACCACAAGATGAACTAAAATATATAGAAAACAACAGAAATGTAGAAAATTATTATACTATAGAGAACTTAGGATATGGCAAACTTGAAAATAGCAGAACATACGATTATGTTTATTTAAAGGCTTTTGATGATAAGGCTTTACAAGATTCATATTTAAAACTAAAAGAAGGTAGACTTCCTGAAACAGATACAGAAATAGTTATATCTAAAAATATAATTACAGAAGCTGGAGTAAAATACAAAGTAGGAGACGAGATTACTCTAAATGTAGGAAAAAGAATACGTGAAGGAGAGGAAATCAATCAATCTACAGTGTATTACGAGGAAGAAATTACTGATTCTACAGAAGAGTTACCTACTGTTCAAGAACCGCAAGAAGAATTTGTACCAGAATTTACAAAGACCTATAAAGTTGTAGGAATAATAGAAAGACCAAGTATTGTAATCGAGCCATATACTTCATCTGGATATACAGTAATTACTTACTTAGCAGATAGTAAAAAAGCAGAAGATGTAGACATTTTTACTTGGTACAAAGACTTAGATGATAGATTTAAGACAACAGCAGACATTTTGGGGATAACAGAAGATGA
>JAISHG010000087.1 GCA_031262685.1 Lachnospiraceae bacterium
CTGTTTTATATATATTTTCAAAATTTACTGTTTTTACTTTTGCAGCTTCAACAGTTACTTGTATTGGCGTTTTATCTATTACGTAATTTGGGTTTGCTTGGACCTCTGTAATTACGTAATTCCCAAGTTTCAAATTACTAATTGTAATCTCTCCGTTTACATTTATAGTAGAATTGTATCCGTTATTATTTGTTATATTAAATGTTGTTCCGTTAATTAGTTTCCCTGTCTGTTTATCCTTTTTTATTATTTTAATGCTACCAACAGGGTCTAAATTTGCTACTAAAGATGCTAAATTTTTAGTAACAACTGTTTTAGCCTCTAGCATTGCCATGGATTGATAATTTTGATTCGTTGTTACATATAGCATAGAAGTTTTTACATTAAAATTCCCTGTAACATTTACCTTTACACTGTAATCCGCTTTTACATTAGATGTAGCAATTCTAAGTTTAAACTTTTCTCCTGCAGAAAAGGAATTTGTTACATTTCCGCTTAAACTAACAATTTCCATACCACTTGGTGCATTTTCTAAACTTACAGTGTACCCTGTTAAATTTCCCACATATGTACATGAAATTTCTGGTGTTTCGTAATAATTATTGTTTAAAACAAATTTAGCGTTTTTTTCACTCAAGTCTATTGATGTATTGTTAAAGTTACTACTTTCTGCATTTCTTGCTCCATTCACCAAATTCATTATATGTGGTAATAATCCTGATGGGTCATTCATTCCTGGAATTGTTATCCATTGGACCTCTCCTAAGTAGTAATGCACAGCGGCTTGAGTAATATAATAATCTTTATTATTATCTCCCGTAAAACTTACATTGGGAAATCCATTTTGCAAAATATATGTTAAGCCTTTTCCCATTTCGCCACTTGTATAATAGTCTTGTCCAGTGGGAACACTTTTTTTATGTTCTAGACAATACGCATATCTACCATCTGCAGCTTTTTTTACACTAAATTGCAAATACTCTCCGCCTCCATCATAGATATATTGTATTGCTAATCCATCATTTGCAATTCCTATTGCAAACACATTTGAACAAATTGATACTATGTACACTAATAAAAGTACACATGTAATAATCTTTTGTAAGAATTCTTTTTTGTGATAGTTTGTCATTTTACCTCCTTAAAAAAACATAGTTAATAAACCTTTTTAGGGCTAAATAAAATTAAAAATAGTTTGGAAATTTTTTTGCAAAGATTTTGCAAAATTTAGATAAAAACTTTTTTGATATTACCATATTGTTACATATGTGTCAATATTTTTTTAAGGGAATATTATAACAATAATAAACAATTTTTTGGAGGTTTTTATGTGTGGTATTGTAGGATTTGTTAATTTTTCTAAAGATATTTCTAATGATAAATATATTATAAATAAAATGAATGATACTCTTGGAAATCGTGGTCCTAACGAAGATGGCTATTTTTCCAATAACAACGTTTTGTTAGGGCACAAAAGACTTATAGTTATAGACCCTGAAGGTGGCAAACAGCCAATGAGTGCTACTTTTAACTCTAACAAATATACCATAGTCTATAATGGTCAGATTTATAACGCAAATGATTTAAGATCTGAGTTAATTGAAAATGGCTTTGATTTTGAAGGTCATTGTGATACAGAAGTTTTGCTTAAAAGTTACATACATTGGGGGTATGCCGTTACAAAAAAACTAAATGGTATTTTTGCGTTTGGTATTTGGGACCATACTAAACAAGAACTTTTTATTGCTAGAGACCATTTTGGAATTAAGCCATTTTATTTTACAGAAGTAAATAATAATTTTATTTTTGCTTCTGAGATAAAAGCTATTTTAGAGCATCCTGAAGTAACTCCAGAAATTGATTCTAACGGAATCTCCGAACTTTTAGGTTTGGGTCCCGCTCATACCCCAGGAACATGCGTATTTAAACACATCTTTGAACTTAAGCCAGCTAACTTTCGGTGTATATAACAGAAGCGGTTTACATGTAGAACAGTATTGGAAATTAGAAACAAAACCTGTCCATGATAGTTTTTCCGAAATTTGCGATAAAGTACAATTTTTATTAGACGATTCTATCAAAAGGCAACTTGTATCTGATGTTCCGCTTTGTTTAATGCTTTCTGGCGGTTTAGATTCTAGTATTATAACTGCATATGCTTCTAATTATTGTAGGAGTAATGGTCTTCCGGTACCAGATACTTATTCGGTTGATTATGTTGATAATGATAAAAACTTTGTAAAATCTGATTTTCAACCTAATTCGGATAACTACTATATAGATATAATGACAAAAGAATTCGGAACAAATCATCATAGTATTATAATTGATACTCCTGAACTAGCAGATGCTTTAAAAGATGCTATGATTGCAAGAGATTTACCGGGTATGGCAGATGTGGATTCTTCTTTTCTTTTATTTTGTAAGCATATTAAAAAGGACGCAAGTGTAGTTTTGTCTGGCGAATGTTCTGATGAAATTTTTGCCGGATACCCATGGTTTTTTAGGGAAGATGCCTTAAATAGCAACACTTTTCCATGGTCTATTGCAGTTTCAGAAAGGCAAAATTTATTGAATCCGGATTTATCGAAAAAAATCAAATTAAAAGAATAT
Organism: Lachnospiraceae bacterium; assembly: GCA_031262685.1. Classification (GTDB taxonomy): domain Bacteria; phylum Bacillota; class Clostridia; order TANB77; family CAG-508; genus CAKPQL01. Next base: position 2,614 of record JAISHG010000087.1, read on the forward strand.
ATAGATTTTAGATACAACGAAAGTCTTTCAAAAATTGATTTTTGTGATGATGATAGTTTTGATACAAAGGAAAAAAGAAAAGTTACTTTTTTAACAATGAATTGGTTTATGCAAACACTTTTAGATAGGTCAGATAGAATGTCTATGGCTAATGGTTTGGAACTTAGAGTACCTTTTTGTGATTATAGATTAGTAGAGTATTTATGGAATATTCCTTGGGATATAAAGGCATTAAACGGCAGAGAAAAGGGCTTACTACGATACGTTGTAAAAGATTTACTTCCTAGTGAAATTGTAGATAGAAAGAAAAGTCCTTATCCTAAAACACATAACCCAAATTATTTGTCTAAAATAAAAGGCATGTTAGAAACTATTATCAATACTCCAAACGCACCAATATGCTCTATTTTAAATAAAGATTATATATTAGAAATATTAAAAACTGACGGCAAAGCCTTTACTAGACCTTGGTATGGTCAGCTCATGACAGGTCCGCAGCTTATGGCATACCTATGCCAGGTAAACATGTGGCTAGAAACATATAAACCAAAAATTCTTGTGTAAAACTAATTAACGGTATTGGTAATATTCTACAGAGAAATTGCCCTAGCTAATGTAGGGGCTGGATATCAGCCAGCCCTACCTAAAATTTTTTAGGGTAATTCTTATGGGCAGGGTCGCATAATATGCGACCCCTACAGTCTCATAAATATGGAATTATTTCTTTAAATGTATCATATCCCATTTCTGCGTTTATGTGTCCGGCTCCTGCTACTACTATTTGTTTTGTAGCAACCTTATCTGCAAATTCTTTTTCTGCTTCATATTTTACATATGGGTCATTATCTGAGTAAAAACATATAATTTCATTTGCGTATTTTTTTACATCTTCTATATTTTCTAAATACATTGAACCGTTTACTGTATCGTAATTTTCGTTTATTCCAAAATAATTATTAAAGCCACATACAAATACTAATTTCTTTACTTTTATTTTGTTTTCTATTAGAAATTTACTTATAAATACTGGCGCTATACTATGGGCAATTATTGTTGTGTTTTCGTTTATTAAACCTAAATCTGCATAGCATTTTAAAAGTTTACTCCAGTTTTCATATGTTTGATAGCCTATTCCCGATGGAAAGTCTGGAACATATACTTTTTTAATACTTTCGTCGTCTGACTTTAAAAAGTCCTGTAACCAACTAAACCAGTTTCCAAATGGAGTGCCAAATGAGCCGTGTATTATAAAATAATTATTCATACTAAATTGCTCCTTCTAAAATTTCTATTGCAACTTCTTTTGTTAATCTTACGTATGAGCCTCTGTTTAAATTTGTTGTATCCGCAATTTTTTCTATATCTTCTTTTTTTATACCTATTTCGGTTAGAGTTACAGGGCTTCCTATTCTAGAAAAATATTCTTTTGTTTTTTCTATTCCCTCTAGTGCTATTTCATCGTCTGTTTTATTTTCAGAATCCACATTCCATATGTTTATAGCATATCTTTTGAATTTGCCTATTGCCTTTTTGTAAAC
>JAISHG010000088.1 GCA_031262685.1 Lachnospiraceae bacterium
GTTTAATTTTAAAACATCATTAGAAATGGTATCATAAACGAAAGCACAAGAGAAAATTAATACAAATTACATTGTAAAAATCTTTTTATAAAGTGTATCATTTAATATTGCAATTTATAATTTTAAAAATATGATATTTTACCTCTTGAAATAAACTTAAATCTATGCTAATATCTAAAAGTAACTTATTTTTCGGGGTGTGGCTCAGTTGGTAGAGCGCGTGGTTTGGGACCATGAGGTCGCACGTTCGATCCGTGTCACCCCGACCAAAAAAGAAGCTTAATTATAAGCTTCTTTTTTTAACGATTTTTATAGTTTTTTTTAAACTTCAAAAGTATTAAATGTATGGGCTGCAAGCGTTTAAATACTACCTTTTTTGCAGAATATTTAAAAAAATGGTATAATTATGTTATTACTTTTTAGGAGGCTTTTTTATGGTAGACCCTAAACAACTGCAAGAACTTAAATTACGGTATGAGTCGGTCGAACCCAATGCCCAAAAAGAGGCTTCAAAGTTTACAAACTTTCAAGCAAGCCGAACAGAATCAGATCTTGTTCGCATAAGAGAATACAAGAATATTGCAAAAAAACTTTTCTCTTTGTTGGGCGAAGAAGTATAAACAAGCAATTGCTTGTTTACAAAAAAAGATGTATCTTTTCCAGTAGAAATACTGGTTTTTCTTTATATTGTTAATATATAACCCAAACAATTGCAATATTTTATATAAGTATGATAAGATACATACGTTTAGAAATATAATACTTTTTACGTAGGATTTTTTTAAGTTTTATAAAGGAGATAAATTAAAATGAAAATATCAATTCAAGAAGAAATATTAGAAAAGTACCCTAATTATAAAATGGGACTTGTTAAAGTTAAAGTAGCAAGCAAAAACTGTGAAAAGGTGCAAGCCTTTACTAAATACGAGAAATCTATTGCAGATGAAGCCGAAGTAGAAAAAGAATGGCTAAAGGTTTTTAAAGATATGAATGCTAGTGACCGTAGACTTCCTTCAATTGTAGCGTTGTGGAATATAATAGATAGATTTGGAGAACTAAAACCAATAAACTATTTTGTAGATATTTATAATTACATATCTGTTAAATATGGTATTCCTATGGGAGGATATGATATGGCAAAACTTCCAAATGAAGAACTAACTTTGAAATATGCTGTTGTTGGTGGCACAAAATTTGAACCTATGGGACTTGCAGGTCAATTAGAAAAAATTAAAGACCCAGCAGAAGTATGTTATTATTGCGGAGATGTTCCAGTATGTCGTTACTGGAATAATAAAGATAGCGAAATTACTAAAATAGATGAAAACTCATCAGATGTACTTATTATGTTTGATACTCTTGGAACTAACGAAAACTTACAAGAAGCCATAAGCGAATTAGTGAAAATTATAAAGGAAACATCTGATGTAATAGAGCTAAAAACTGAAATTTTAAATACCGAAAAAGCAAATTGTGAAATGTAATAGTTGTATTTGAGCCTATTTCGACCATTTTCCTGACGTCAGGAAAATGGTCGAACACAGTAATACTAACATTTTCGCAAGATTATCCGCCTTTTTTAATATTTGAATCGTTTTACTCCTTAATTTTAAAATTATAAATATTTATTACACATATATCTAATATAGAAGTTAGTGCTATTATTTAAAATATTAATAATATCTTGATAATATATTTTATTTCTTTTTGGAGTATTTCTTATCAAATTAATATAGCCTTTAACTTCTCCAGATATTATATTTTTTGCTCGTTTTTTAAGTTTATTTAAGACTTTTTCTTGATATTCTGTACCCATAAATAATTTACTCATTATAACGGCATCATTTCTTCTGTCTATATCATTTATTCTATAACATATATTAAAAAGTAGAAACAATTTATCTATTACATTTTTGTTTTTTATTTTACTATAATCATTCAATATATGAATACAATCTAATATTTCTTGAATATTGTTTTCGTTGTTAGTAGCTATTTCTAAATAATCAGTAAATAATTCATTCGGTTTAATAGTAGAAGCTAATACATCACACATCATAATATTTATATCTAAGTCAATTTCATCTCTCGAATTAATTTCTCCAAAGCCAAATATGTCACTATGTTTAATATTTTTAGACTTATGTATAGTAGCTATAACTTCATCACTAACATCTTTATCTACTATTAATAAGTGAGCTAATAATTTTATATGTCTAATTTTTTCATAAATATTTTCATTTGGAGAAAGTATAATAGATTTAGCCAATGATAAATAGTCATTTAATATAAAATCTTTTAGCTCATTTTTATAAAATTTTGTGGAGAATATTTTAGTTCCTATGGTATAATTCGTAGAATAGTCCGAATAAACGCCAGGATGTTTTTCGCACTCTTGATGTCTGGATTTATAGATATTCACAATTTCTTTAATTGCTACTAGCTGATTCTTCTCCATCTCTATTTGATATATAATATTTTCATTCGAACCTTCTTTTTCTATTAAAGAATCATATTTTTTAGTTTTGGGATTCCTCTTTTTTATGTTAATAATACAGTGTGATAAACCATAATCTATATGTTGTTTATTTTCAATTAAATAATCAATAATGATTTGAAAACACTCAAAATCTTCTTCCGATAATTCCTCTACATTTATTTGTAACAATACTTTACTGAATTCAATATAAAATATCGAATATGACTGTTCACAATACTGTTTCATAATATCTAATAGTCTTTTAATATTATTAAATCTTATAATATTATTTGCTATAGCTCTATAAGTATTGGTTATAAGTGATATCTGATAGTTATCATTTATTTGAATAATATTTAACATCTTATCTTCTATATTATTATATAAAGCATCATCGATATCTCTTCCATAAATATCATATAGAAATACTGTTGCTTTATCGTGTTCAAATTCAAACAAAGAATGTCTACTATTAAAAAGAGCTTGCACGAAGTCATTGCTATTAATGCAATTATATTGTAATTTTATTTTATCATATAAATTTCTATATTTTTTGAATTCCCCACTAAGTAGGAGCATCTTCATTGTTAAAGTATAAAATTCTTCATCTTCAAATGTATCAGCGTACATATACATAACATCAGATATCAACTCTCTAACAAGTCTTAAGTGTGTTATTGAACCGTAAAATATTGTTAAAAATATTAAGTTTTGAATTTGTGCAAAACACTCTTCTAAACCCACACCATATATAGTGGTATATTTTGATTTGTTTTTATTATCAAAAACATGTTTTGAAACATTCCTAAACAATTCCGATCTTATTCTATCAATATCTGGATATGCTAATTTATGTGGATTTTGATTTAATTTCTCTTGAAATTTATTGTTAATTGTATGCCTATTTAATGTATTGTCATATTGAATCATAATGTTTCTTCCATCAATAGTAATATCATCTTTATACCATAAAGGTATTGTTTTATCATTATCCATTTCATCAAATAAATTATTGTAATTCTCGTATGCAAGCCTTAAATCACTCTTAAAATATGGAATATTAGCACTCCATCTCTTAACTATAACTGTTTCGTTATTAAATCCAAATTCCGCTTTTAAATTACTATAAAAATCCTGAATTTCTTTCTCGGGAAACTTATCTAAACCATATACCCAATCAATAATTTTTTTGCCAAAAGATAATGTTTTTCCTTGAAAAATAAAATTCTTCTTATCTAATTGAGGATAAAACAATGAGAAAGCATAACCATCCAACTCTTCAAATTTTGATATATAATTTTTATAAAATTCGGAGTAGTTTTCTTTTTCAGTTAAAATCTCATATGTTTCCTTATTATTCGTGACTCTTAGATTAATGGTATAAATATTTGTTTCCTTTTTATCTCCATCAAATACATCTCCATTATTATTAAAATTCGTATTCTTATTATTCATTTTATTTCTTTTTATCCCCATTAAATACATCTCCATTATTATTAAAAGTCGTATTCTTATTATTCATTTTTCTTTTATCAATAACTATACTACCAATACTTCCTCCAATAAATCCAGCTAATAAGGGAATAATTATTCCAGTTAAAATTTCTTTCCAATCCATTACTCTCTCTCCTTAATTTAAATTACTATTTATATCTATGTGCAAGTTTATATCTTCTTCTGTTGGTAACATAGCCAACACTTCTTTAGGTAATATCTTTGCTATCTCATAACTTGAAACTCCAATTGGTGCATTTGTACTCTTTAATGCCCATTCTACTGATAGTTTATCTTTTCCTTTGCAAAGTAATAAACCTATTGTCGGATTATCTTGTTCTTTTCGCAAAGTTTCATCTACTGCAGTAACATAAAAACCTAATTGTCCAATATACTCTGGCTTAAATTCCGTTACTTTTAATTCTACTGCAATATAACTTCTTAATTCCAAATGATAAAATAACATATCAATATAGTAATCGTGTTCTTTTGTAGAAACTCTATATTGATTTCCCACAAAGCTAAATCCTTTGCCAAATTCTAATAACACGTTTTTAATTTTTTCAAGCATTGCATTTTCTACATCTCGTTCTACATATTCATCTTTTATTCCTTCCAACTCAAATATATATGGGTCTTTTATAACATCTCTTGCAAGTTCACTTTGTGGTAATGATAATTTGTTATCAAAATTTGTTAGTTTATCTGCTACTGCTTGTCTTGCATACACATCAGAATCAATCTGATGATCTAATACAGTATATGACCAACCATTTTGATAACACTTTTCTGCATACCATTCTCTAATATTTTTATCTTTAATTTTTTCTATTAATAAATAATTATGAGCCCATGGCAATTTTGCCAGCGACATTGGCAAAATTGATGAATCTTTGTATTCTTCGTAGAAAGCCTTCATTCTTGATAAGTTTCTTTTTGAAAATCCATCATTATTAGGAAATTCTAATTTTAAAAACGCAGAAAAATTTTCAATAAACTTATTACCATATTTTGTATTATCACTTATAATTTTGCCCAATCTATAATATAGCATTATAAGTTCACTATTTGCTTGTTCCATAGCCCTATATCTTGTGGCTAATATATCTTGTTTTACTTGTGCTATTAATTCCTTAAAATCTTTGTCTAGCATGTTATCTGACATATATACTCAACTCCAATTCTTAAAATAAATTTTTATAAAATTTATTTGTTCTCAATTTTGCCAACAGCATTGGCAAAATTCAATATGTATTTTTTTAATAACAATTAGTTAAAAGTAATTCCGTATCATTTTTCTCCACTCCATTCAAATAGTTTTTTGTACCTATTCTTCAACCGTAGTTTTCCAAAGTCCATGTATGTTGCAATAAGCATATATAGCAGCACCTTTTACATATTCAAAACGCACTTCTGTACTTTGTTCTGGGAAAAGTTGTATTCTTGTTGTTTTGTTGTCTGAAACTTGGGCAACCCACATTATATAATGCTCTTTTGTCATTGGATGCTCTTTTGTCATTGGATGTTCATTACTTCCTACCTTTACTATTACTTCTCCTTCGTTTTTATCTACTCTGTAAACTGGCACATGTTTTTCTACTGCTCCTTCATTTGTATTTTCAGTAAGT
>JAISHG010000134.1 GCA_031262685.1 Lachnospiraceae bacterium
CTTGAAATAAAACTCTATAGCAGTTATAATAATAAGCGATGTGCACCTGTAGCTTAGCTGGATAGAGTGCGAGGCTACGAACTTCGAGGTCGGGGGTTCGAATCCCTCCAGGTGCACCATTATAATAACCTCGCAAATGCTTTAAAATAAGCAATTGCGAGGTTGCTTTTATGTTAAAGTAATGCAATAGCAATGCAGTAGCTTACGCAAGTTTATCTAAAGCAGATTTTACAAAATCTAAAGAAACCGAAGTATATACATCTGTTGTTATCTTGCTTCCTTCTATATGTCCTACTAGGTATTGTAGCACAGGAAGTGGAACTCCTTGCTCTTGACATCTTGTAATAAAAGTATGTCTTAATCTATGTGTATGTAAACTATCTGTTATATTATATTTTTCATTTAATCTATCTAAATAAGAATTTACTTTGCCGTCTGTAATAAATGTATTTTTAAAATAGTCCCAAAATAGCAGATTATGAATATTTGCTACTTTGCATTCTAATAATTCTAAAATGATTTCTTTTACTTTATCTATCATATAAAAAGTTCTTTTCCCGTTATCTATGTTTGTTTTCTTATTATATGTTTTAGTGTGCTTCCCTAAAATAACCTTATCGTTTTCATCTCTTGTAAGAGTTCTGTATATAGTTAAAGTATTATTTTTTAAGTCCACACAATCCCTACTTAATGCTAACACTTCGCCAATTCTTGCACCTGTGTAAAGCTGTAGAAGGCACACTTTATTATAAAGATGTTCGGAATCTTTTAACACTTCTTCTAAATGCTTTTGTTCTTCTTCTGTAAGAGCTTCTACTTTAGCCATTTGCTTGTTAGAAATAGGTTTAACTAACAGTTCATCATCAAGCGGATTAAAAGCTATAATTCGCCTTGATATTGCTATTTTAAATATCTTGTCTAACATACTCCAAATCTTAGTTATTACATTGTTACTGTATACTTTTATTTTATCTTTTGCTTTTTCTATATCATTTACAGTTACTTTTTGCACGGACTTGTATATAAAATTATCGCACGTCTTTTTTAATTCATTTACGGTATCTTGATTTCTCTTATAACTACGAGGACTTGTAATATTGCTACTATATTTTTGCTTTATATATTCCTCCGCTATAGATATGCAAGAAATACTACTATTAGATATATAAGTGTGTTCATTTACTTCTGTCATTACTTTATTAAATCTACCCTTAAAATCGGTTATTTTTTCGTTCTTCTTCTGATATAAAGACTTTCTCCTACCTTCATGAAAATATTGTCCTATATAAAGCCCTGTTACACTACTTTTATATAATGTACCTTCGCCATTTCCTTTTTCTTTATTCTTTTGTGTACGTTCTTTTTTCTCCATAAAAAAATACCTCCTAAACAAATATTTGCTACTTGTAGAAGGCTTATATAAATGATACTATAATAATATCAATATAAACCTAATACAAGTGGTAGATAATGCACGGTCGCCAAACTATTGCATTATCTTTTTATTATTCAAAAAATAAAAGATAACTCTTTCGAGCTATCTTTATTGTCTTCTTTTTGTGCTGCGGTCAACATAAATTGCCCAGCTTTGTTTTACCATTATACAATATGATATGCTCATTGTCAAATAAATATTCAAACTTTTTTAACATTTTTTCAAATTATTTTAATATTTTTTATGTTTTTATAAATAATTGTTTAATTTTATCGTTAATTAAATCAAGACTTTCGTTAGAAATTCGTAGTCCAGATAAAATATCTTTATTCTTTTGTGGGTCGTAAATTCTTTGCTTGCTTATAGTTGTTATTTGACTAACCATTGCGATACTTCCCTTTTTCATTTTTTCCATTTCGCTTGTAATTTTTACATATGTTTTTAGCAATTCTAAGGATTCGTATATTTCAAAACTTCCTTGTTTTGTAAAATTCTCTTTGTTTTCAGCTAAGCTATTCGTGATTTTGGCTATAGATATGTCTACAGCATTGCATTTTTCGTTAAGTTTTGTATATATTTCATTGCCTAGAGGTACTTCAGAAAAATGTAAAGGTTTTCCCTTGTCAGATGTTAGGGGAACAACTGTTACTATTCCAGACTCTTTGGAATTATTCTTATCTATTACAACACAATAGTGTAGTCCGCCCTCTTCGTTTCCGACATTATAGCCTAAATTTACTTTTATTATGTCTCCGCGAGAATATTTTTTCAAAAAGCTAGGTTGGAAATCTTTTTCAAAATTAAGCAGTCTCGTATAGTCTTCTAACCAATACGCTAGTTTATCCGCTTTATCCGCCGTATCTGAATTAGATATGTAATTAGTCATAAGATTATTAAGTTTTTGAAGTGCTACATCTTTATGTATTGTTATGTCTGATTCTCCTTTTGCTTCTTTCTGTTTTTTCTGCGAATTCTGTTTCATTTAATACTCCTTCCTTATATTTTTCCTTGATAAGACACAACCTTACCGACTATTTTTATCTTTTGTGGCTTATATAATTGTACTGTATTTAATGAATTAGTAGACATAGGTTCTAGTATAACCATATTATTTTCATACCTGTATTTCTTTACAGTTGCATCATCGCCGTTTACAAGAATAACTCCTATTTCGGAATTCTCTAATGTTTCTTGCTTCTGTACAAGCACAATATCGCCTTCGTTAAACTTTAAATTCATACTATCGCCCTGTACTTTTAAATAGAAATAATCAAAGCCCTTTTTAATTTGAGAAGATGGGGCAAACTCGTATCCTTCTATATTTTCTACAGCTAAAATCGGTAGTCCTGCTGATATTTTACCTAATACAGGAATTCTAATAGGAGTGTCTGGAAGCGGAATAACATTGTTTTGTACGTTAGTGCCGTGTTTTTCTTTATCTTCTATTAAATCTGATTTTTCTATATTAAAATAATTTGCCAACATTTCTATTTTGTCTATTCTTGGATAGAACTCTGCATTGTACCAACTTGTAAAAGTGGTGTATGCAAAACCCAAATCTTTGCATATGTCGTTCCTGTCTTTTTTGTGTAGCAACATATAATATTGAAGATTTTTTGCAAATATTTCTTTATTCCCCAAATCACTCATAAAAATACCGCCTTCTCATGTATTTTACAACTAATCTGTAAAAAAAGCAATATTTTTTTAAAAAAAGTATTGACATTACGATTTAACTGGTATAATATAATTACAGTTAAACCGTAACGAAAGGAGGCAAACCTATGCAGAAAATGACTTTGAAGGCTTTGAGAGTAAATAAAGGTCTAACAATAAAGGAAGCCAGCAAAAAATTAGACATAAGAGAGGAAACATTGAGTAATTATGAAAATTCCAAGACTTTTCCGGATGTAAGAATGATAAGCAAGATGGAAAAATTATATGGAGTAAACTACAATGATATTATTTTTTTGAACTAAAATTACAGTTAAACAGTAATTTTACTACATTTAATAGAAAGAAGGTGGAAATATGGAAGAAATAAAAAATTCTCTTATAAAAATTATAAGTAAAGAACTAGAAAACAATATGGTACCAAATGAAGCGACACTTGATACCATAAAAACAATAATAGAAATTGAGAGATTGGACCGTTAAGCTATTTTCTAATTTCTCTATTGTTATCTTGTATTTCTTTATATGCTTCAAAATACATTTTTGCAACTTGTGCAGGAGTTTTTCCTGTTAAGTCTTGATTTTGAACATAAAGAAATGCTAAGGCTTGAAGATTAGAAGAAGGAAACGCATTTAACCTTATTTCGTCTGACATTATAATTCACCTCACTTTTGAGGGAATTATAACACAAAAATAAAAAGGAGTGAGGCAATTGGAAGAGATATTACAAGAATTAAAACAAATTCATAATGATTTAGAAGAAATAAAAAACAAAAGCACCATGCCAAAACTTATTACCGCTAAAGAGATTTCCAAAATTTACAGAGTAGGACTAAATAAAGCAACATGGATATGTAAGACGTACGGAATACACATTGGCAGATGGTGCATAGAAGAGGAAAATTTTAAGAAATTACTACAGGGCGATGAATTAAAGGAGGAATACCAATGAAAAAACGTACAAAATTATGGATACAGTGCATTGCACAGCTAGCACTAGGGTATGCAGTAGTTGGCAGTATGGCATTTGCAATAGGTTACAAGATTTTATTCATGTAGCAAAAAACCATTTAGAGGAGGTGGAAATATGAAGAAGAGTGATAGAGGATATTTAAAGATTATAAAGCAACAAGGAGAGAAAATTATCGAACAAGAAAGGGAAATTAACAAAAATGAAAGATACATCGAAGAAGTTGGAAGAGAATTAAGAATATTCTTACAGGCAATTGACAGTATAGCAACAAGAAATAGTTACAATAATCCAACAGCACAATTGGGACAAATAAAAGAAGTAACTCGAAAGTTACTCATAAATGAGCAGTCTACACCACATAAACAGCCCCCATATTTGAGTTAACCAAATAACTCATACTTATTATAACACAAATGGTTTGAGGTTGTAAAGGGGGTACAAATGACAAAATTAGAATATATGAATAGAATTTGCCCCTTATGCAGAGGGTGCAAAGGAATAAGAATGATGGTGGTATGGATAGATGGAGTGCAATATTTAAAATGTTTAAATTACAAAAAGAAAGAGGTTAAACGAATGGATATAGAAGACAATATCGACGAGTTAGAAGAACTTATAAATAACTTAGATGGAACAATACAAGATTTAAAAATATATAAAACTGATTTTTCCGACCAACTTTCCGAACTAAAATATGAGGCAGAAAGCATACTAAAACCTTTAAAAGAAAGGCAAGCAAAGAAATGGGAAAAAGAGTTGAAGGAAGAAATGAGAGAATATGAGGGGGCCGTTTAAATGTTAAAAAGTTACGAAGAGTTAAGAAAATTAGATGTAAACAAATTTGTGGAAGATAGAGATGGTGCGAAGTATTTGAACTGGGCAAAAGTTGTTGATTTATTACACGAAAATGGAGCTAAAACAGTATATTTTGAGCCAATCGCAAACGAACAAACAGGAAGTAGCTTATATATGACAAATCAAGAGTTTATAGACAGTAAGAGCAATAAGAACAGAGTTTATGAAACAGCAGTAAAAATAGTAATTGACGATTTAGAATTCATACAGCGAGGACCTGTAACAAACGGAGCAAATCCAGTAAAGGACAATAGTATGACACAGCAAAGATTGTGGAACTGTCAAACAAGATTATTTGTAAAAGGCGTAGCAATAAGAACAGGACTAGGGTTTGATTTGTGGTTAAGTGATGAACTTAAAAATGGAAAAGAAGACACTGAAGACGACTTAAGCAAGCATGATATTTTTAAAATAAAAGAAAGATGTCAAATCGCATACACAAGCAAAATGAAGACAGGACTAACAACAAAAGAAATAGCAGAAAAACTCCATAAAACGGAAGATGAAATAAAAGCATTGTTTAGTTATTTTGATACTTTGAGCAATTTTGAAAAGGACTTGTCTAACCTTGATACAAACACAAAATAGAGAGGGTTACATAGGAGCTTCGGACACAGATATGGTTGTTGGCAATTGGGAAACCAATACTTTTTCTAAATGGTGGTTAGAGAAGATAGGGCTTAACAAAAACGAATTTACAAACAAATATATGCAGGCAGGAACTAATTACGAACACAAAATTTTAGACAGCTTAGGAATTGAAAATTTAGAAAAAGACAGGCAAATAATAATTGACAGACTAAGAGTAAATTTAGATGGAAACACAGAAACAACCATATATGAAGTAAAAACACATAGTACAGATAAAGAATTTAAAGTATCAAAAAAATACTGGAGACAGGTGCAAGTAGAAATGTATGCCTTAGGAGTTACGACCGCTTATATAGTGAGTTATGGACTAGTAGAAGAAGATTATAACAATTTCTTTAACAAAATAGACGAAAATAGGCTAAATATGACACTTATAAGCTATGATAATAACTTTATAGATAATGAATATCTGCCAAAGTTAAAAATACTTACTAAATGTTTAAAAGAAGGGAGTTTTCCATGCAAAATACAGCAGTAATAACCGATATAGGTATAGATTATAAAACTAATCAAGTAAAAGTAAATTTGCTTTTAGATACAAAACAAATTGAATCTATCGAAAAGCTAAAAGACAGCAAGTTAAGTGTAGAAATAAAGAAATACAGAAAGCCTAGAACACTTGATAGCAATGCTTATGCGTGGGTACTTTTGAAAGAATTGCAAGAAAAATTAAATATACCTAAACAAGATATCTACAGAGATTTAATTCGCAATATTGGAGATTACGAAACTGTACCTATAAAAAATGAGGCAGTAGATAAGTTTAGAGAGGCATGGAGCAAAAATGGTTTAGGTTGGGTAACAGACACAGTAAAAAGCAAATTAGAAGGCTTTACAAATGTATTGGCATATTATGGTTCGTCAACTTATTCGCAACATCAAATGTCGAGATTGATAGATTTGCTTGTGCAGGAATGTCAACAACTAGGTATTGAAACAAAACCGAAAGAGGAATTAGACAGTATGCTGAAGGAGTGGGGCAAATGAAACGATATAGCATATTAAACAACTTAGATAAATGTTTCTTTTGTGGCAGACCAAAGCAAGCAATTCATGAGGTATATCGGAGGTACAGCAAATAGAAAAGTATCAATTCAAAATGGATTCTGTATTCGGACTTTGTAATTTGCATCATAATATGAGCAAAGACAGTGTACATTTTAACCGAGAAATGGATTTACAGCTTAAAAGATTATATCAAGAAGAGTATGAGAAAACGCATAGTAGGCAAGAGTTTATAAGACTTATAGGAAAGAATTTTATATAGAAAGGATTGATGACTTATCAATAAAACAATACTTATGCGGAAGATTGACCGCAGAACCAACAATAAGATACACGCAAACAAATAACACTATGGTAGTAAATTTTACATTAGCAGTAAATAGGAGATTTGCAAAAGAAGGAGAACAAAACGCAGATTTTATAAACATAATAGCATTTAGCAAAACAGCTGAATTTGTAAGTAAATACTTTACTAAAGGGCAACAGGTAGCAGTTGTAGGAAGAGTACAAACAAGAAATTGGGAAGATGACAAAAAGGTTAAACATTATGCAACAGAAGTTATTGCAGAAGAAGTATATTTTGCAGATAGCAAAAAAGAGGCAAACAACGCGAACGTAATACCTAAGGAAGATGACCAATTTACAATAACTCCAGAAAGTGAACTTCCATTTTAGCAAATAATATCTTACGAAAGAGGGTGTAAAGATGTCTTTAAGGGAACAACCGTATTTGCCGTTATATGTACAAGATTTTTTGACGGACGAAAAATTAAATGAATGCAGTGCATATGCTACTGGAATTTACATAAGATTGATGTGTATTATGCACAAATCAGATGAGTACGGTACAATTTTGCTTAAGCAAAAGGACAAGCAAACCGATAAGCAAACATTTAATTTTGCTAACAAAATTGCTAAACAAATGCCATATAAAGTTGAAGAAATTGAAAGTGCATTAACAGAATTATTAGAAGAAAAAGTTTTGCATATCGATGGAGATAAATTATATCAAAAAAGAATGCTTAAAGATGGAAAACTTAGCGAAATAAGAGCGATTGCAGGAAAAAAAGGATATAAAACTAAGAATGAGAAAAATGATTTTGCTATAGCAAAACAGACAGCAAATAGTAGTGAATTTGCTATAGCAAACTTGCCAGCAAATTCTGAAATTGAATATGAAAATGAAATTGAATATGAAATTGATAATAATACTAACGATAAAAAAGAAAAAATAGAAAAAGCTTTTATCCCACCAACAATTGATGAAGTGAAAGATTATGTAAAATTAAAAAATTTAATAGTAGACGTGTATTATTTCTATGATTTTTTTACCGCAGGAAATTGGATAGATAGTAATGGTAAGAAGGTTAAAAGTTGGAAACAAAAACTAATAACATGGGACAAGCAAGAAAGAGATAAGCAAAAAACAAAAGAAGGAGGTCAAAATGCAAACAATAAAGGAAATAGCGGAAAATATAAAGACATCGATTTTAGCAAATTCACAGCAAAGCCAATCGAAGGAGAAATCGACGACAGCGACCTTATATGAGTGTGAAAAATGCAAAGACACAGGAGTAATATACAATGCGAAAACTAACACAGGAACAACATGTAGATGTGTGAAAGAGAAATATTACAAGCAAATTATTAAAAACTCTGGAATATCTGAACATTTTTACAAAATAGGTTTTAAGGAATTTAAAACAAAAACAGAAAAGCAGAAATTTGCTAAAGAACAGGCAATAGAATATGTTAAGAATTTTGAAAATATAGAGCATGACAGAAACAACGGAATAGCTTTTTTAGGTAATTGCGGAGCAGGAAAAACGCATTTAAGTATAGCAATAGCAAATAATTTGATGGCAAAACATATAGCTGTGCTATATATGCCGTACAGAGAAACAGTAACAAAAATAAAGCAATCGATAACAGACGAGATAAATTATTCAAAAATCATGAATGTTTATAAAACAGCAAAAGTATTGCTAATAGACGATTTTGCAAAAGGAAAAACAACTGAATCGGACATAAACATTATGTTTGAAATTATAAACTACAGATATTTGAACAATATGCCAATAATTATTAGTTCAGAACTGGTACAAGAAAGGTTATTAGATTTTGACGAGGCAATAGGAAGCAGAATTATAGAAATGTGCAGAGGCAGAATAAATGAATTTATAGGCATAGAAACAAATTATAGATTAAAAGAGCAGTAATATGTACAGAAATTGCAAAGATTGTGAATTTAATATACCTCGAGAAAACGAGAATAGAAGATGTGTATTAAAAGCCTTATGCGTAGGCGAATATTTTGAACCTAAAACAGGACAATATTATACGCAAGAATAGGAGAAAGAAAAATGTTAAGAAAAATTATAAGAAATAGATTAAAGAAATCACAAGGAAACAACAAAATTGCAGATATGTTTAGAAAATACCAAGTAAACAAATACGGAAAATACAAATATGTAAAATTATTTAATGACAACAGAAAATGTAGAAATGGACATAAAACAGGAAAATATTTGTTTATAAACAAAAAGTCGGGTGGAATTATGGAAGGTGTAAATAAATAGAGGAGGTATAAGTATGACACAAGAACAAAGAGTATTAGATTACATAGACAAATACGGAAGTATTACCTCATTAGAAGCATTTCAAGACTTAGGAATAACAAGGTTAAGTGCTAAGATATACAACTTGAAGAAAGACGGATACGAGGTAAGCGATAAGACAGAAAAATGCAAGAATAGATATGGCGATGACGTAACATACAAGAGATATACAGTAAAGAAAATGACTGAAGATAATATGAACCACATTCCCAATATTTTATAAAATTAAAAGGAGGAAAGAAAGATGTTTGAATTTTTTAAAGATATAGCAACAAATATTGGATTTAGCCTAATAAAAGATTTTACTAAAAAAATAAGTGAATTTATCACGGATATTATAAAAAATACAGAAGCTAAAAATGAAAGTGGAGACTCTGCACAAATAGGTTCAAGTGGAGACTCTGCAAAAATAGGTTCAAGTGGAGACTCTGCAAAAATAGGTTCAAGTGGATACTTTGCACAAATAGGTTCAAGTGGAAACTCTGCAAAAATAGGTTCAAGTGGATACTTTGCACAAATAGGTTCAAGTGGAGACTCTGCAAAAATAGGTTCAAGTGGAGACTCTGCAAAAATAGGTTCAAGTGGAGACTCTGCAAAAATAGGTTCAAGTGGAGACTCTGCAAAAATAGGTTCAAGTGGATACTTTGCACAAATAGAAGTAAGTGGAAAGCAATCAATAGTAGCAGATTGCGGATTTATGTCTAGTATTAAAGCTAAAAAAGGAACATGGATAACATTATCAGAATTTGAAGAGTGCAAAAACAGCAAAAATGAGCATTACTTAAAACCGATATTTATGAAAGTTGCACAAATAGGAAATAAAGATTATACAGATAAGAATAAAAAAGTTTTAAGCGAAGATAAATACTATACCTTACATAACAAAGAATTTGTGGAAGTTGATTTTAGTGATGGAATACAAAGCATAATAATATCACACAGAAAAAAGAACGACATAGATATTTACAAAATAAAAATGAATGATGCAGAAAAACATTTTAAAAACTACAAAAAAGACGCATTTTTAGTTAAAGAAAACGATTTGTCTGCACATGGAGAAACATTAAAAAAGGCAATGGAAGATTTGACATTTAAAAAACTAAGAAATCAAGATATTAGCGAAATTGTAAAAGAGATAAAAGAAACACAAACAGTAACTAAAGCACAATATAGAATAATAACAGGTGCTTGCCAAATGGGGACGGACAACTTCTGTCAACAACACAAAATAGAAGAAGACAGCATTACACTGGATAAATTAAGAACGATATTAAAAAATGATTATGGAGCAGAAAGGTTTTGGGAGCTAATAGATGGGTAGTATAAAAATATTTCATTGCTTTTTCGAGCAAAGCGGAACGTTTAAAAATGAATTTAGGAAACTAGGATATGAAGCATATGACTACGACATTTTGAATGAATTTGGCGAAACAGATTTTGTAATAGATTTGTTTAACGAAATAAAAAATGCATATAAAAATAAGCCTAGTATTTTCGATAAAATTACAAACGAAGACACGATATTAGCCTTCTATCCTTGCACAAGATTTGAAGACCAAATACAAATGGGATTTAGAGGCACAATGCATCAAATGAAAAACTGGAGCATAGAACAAAAATTAGAATATGACTTAAAATTACATAGAGAATTATCGGAACTATATGAAAACATAACTAAACTAGCGATTGTATGTGTAAGAAAACAAATACCATTAATAATTGAAAATCCATACAGCACAACACATTACTTAGTAAAATATTGGGCTATACCATATTCAATATTAGATATAAACAGAACTACAAGAGGAGATTATTATAAAAAACCTACGCAATATTGGTTCATAAACTGCAAACCTAAAAACAACATGATTTTAGAGGCATACAGTGCGGAGAATGCAAAAAGTATAGAATATATACATAATAAAACAGAAAGAAGCATGATTAGTAAAGAATATGCAAATAGATTTATCAGAGAATTTATAATTTAAGGAGTTGGTACAAATGATTAAACTAATAATAGCAATACTAATTTGGACAATGGGAGTAAGCTACATGTTTAGCGAAAATTACAAAGAGTGGGCAGAAAAGATAATTATAACATCGGTGTTGATTTGTTTATGTATAGTTATATTTGTAGTATTAGCAAAAGGAATAGGAGGGTAAATATGTTTTGTGAATGGATGAAAGAAATTGATTTAACACTAACAGAAGAGGATATAAGAGAATATAAAGAAGGGAAAAAAACAAAGAAAAACAAAAAGAAATTATTTAAAGATTAGGAGAGTGATTAAAAATGACAGCAAGAGATATGTTTGCAAAACTCGGATTTATACAAACAATAAACAACGAAGAAACAATACTATATCAATTCAAAAATAACTATTAGGAAAGAAGTGTGAATTTTAGAGTAAAAATCGAAGATTTTCATGTAATGTTTGGAAGATTTATACCTAAAAATGAGGAAACATGGATACCACAGGTGGAGAATAAAGAATTTAAAAACGATTGGGAGATACATAGTTCTGAACAAGGGTATTGGGGGTCGGAAATGGCTGATATAAATATCGAACTGTTAAATGCAATAAACCAACAAGTTAAAGAATTGAGGTGGAAGTAATGGATATTAAAGAAGCAAAAGAAATAATACAAAAAGATTGGTTATTTACAACAAACCACGAACTAGATAACAACAATAATGCATTAAAACAAGCAATAGAAACAGTAGTACAAGAACTAGAACAAAAAGATAGTTATATTGAACAATTAAAAGCAGTGCATAATGAAGCTGAAATTGAAGTAAAGCAATTAAAGGTAGAAAAACAAGCATTATTAGAAAAGCTAAATAAAATTACTTGCAGAGATACTTTAGATTATGGGCAGTATGAACAGGGATATTACGACTGTGCAAATGAAATAGAAGAATTTATAGAAGGAGGTATAAACGATGCGTGAAATTTTATTTAGAGGAAAAACATTTACCAAAGAAGATTACGAATGGATATATGGGTATTTATATAAAGAAAAAGAAGTGTTGTGCATATCAGACGACATATACGAAATAAAAGGACAAGTAATACTAAAAGACACAGTAGGACAATTCACAGGCTTGTTAGATAAAAACGGTGTAAAAATATTTGAGGGAGATATAGTTAAATTTACAGATTATACAAATAACGAAAATGGATGTGAAGGTTTTGACAATATAGGAGCAGTTGAATATGGAGAATTTGGATTTGACATTACAAACAGAAACTATGTAGATTTAGACGATACGCTTTGCACTGTAGAAATAATAGGAAACATATATGACAATCCAGAATTGCCGGAAGGAGGTACAAAATGATTAAGGCAGGAGATTATATAAGAACTAAACAAGGCGAAATAGCAAAAATAACTAACATAATCGGACATGATGAAGATAAAGACTATTTAACGGATTTGGGCTGGACTGTTTTAGAAAGTGAAATTAAAAAATATGCTAAAAACTATTTTGACCTATTAGAAATAGGAGATTTTGTGAACGAAAAACCAGTCTATGAAGACCCAGAAAATCCAGGCGAATGGATGGTTAATATAGACCCAGAAGAGGATGAAATAGAAAGAATACTTACGCACGAAGGAAAGTGTTATGAGATAGACGAAAAATGGATTTAACTTGATTGCCAACATTGGCAAAACGTAAAAACGTTGATATATCAAGCAAAGCTAACTTGATTGTAAGTTGATTGGAGGTAAATTATGGCGTATATTCCAAAACAAATTGAAATAGTAGAAAATGTTGTTTACTTGTATGGAAAACCTGCAAAAAAGATGGATGAAGAGAAAAAGCGAATAGCAAGCAATATATCATATAAACAAATACTTAATATTATATTTAAGGTTCTAACAGAAGAACAAGCCGAGAAGATATTTAACAATGGTGGAATTAATATGTGTCCTTCTGAAATGTTAGGTACTGAAATGTTGGACGTAGAAAAAGAAGATGAAATTTGCAATTATGATAGTGTTGGATGTCAAAAATGCTGGGAAATTGCAGTAAATGAAATTTTAAAATATGATAAGGAGATAGAAAATGCTAATATTACCGATTAAGAAAAAATGGTTTGACATGATAAAAAGTGGAGAAAAGAAACAAGAATACAGAGAAATAAAACCATATTGGACAAAAAGATTTTTGAGCGAATTAAACAAAAGGTCAATTACCTGTAACTTTTCGGAAGAAGATATAATTGGTAGCCGATATTTTGTAATTTTTAAAAATGGATATAAAAGGAACAGTCCACAAATTAAGTGTAATATAGAACTACATAAAGGTTATGGCAAACCAGAATGGGGAGCAGAAGAAGGCAAGAAATATTATATTTTAGAGATTTTGGAGGTAGAAGATGGTTAAAAAAGGGATAGAAGGACAAACATATTCAGCGGAGTGTGGAAATTGTAAATGGCACGAAAATTTTAGTGGAGCATGTGGAAACGGGAACAGTGAGCATGTAGCAGATTTTACAGATAACGATATGCAGGCATGCGAATATTGAGAGGCGAAGGAATAATGTTAAGAATACGTGATATAAAAAACTGGGAAGATTATACTATCGATTATAAATACAAATAATATATTGTCCCAGCTGGATATAAATAAAAATTTCGAAGAAAACGAAAATAAGTTAGTGATAGCAACAGGATATTATTTAAAAAATTTAGTTGAACAAATAGAGGTAGGACAAATTGAAATTAAAATAAAGGGGCAATAAATGCAAGAACATTGGAATGTAGAGCAATTTAAAGAATATCAAAATAAAGGTGTGAGCAAGTATAAAGCAAAGAAAACACAAATAGATGGACATACATTCGATAGCGAAAAAGAAGCAAACTATTATGCAGAATTAAAACTTAAATTACGAGGCGGACATATAGCAGGGTTTTGCATACAACCAACATTTATACTTGCAGAAAATTTAAAATATAAAGCCGATTTTATAGTGTTTTATAATGACGGAGTGAGCGAAATTATAGATATAAAGCGGTTTTAAGACGAAGGAATATATTGTTAAGAAAAAGGTATTTGAGGATAAATTTAACCTAAAAATAATTGAAATTTAGGAGGGATACAATGGATAAAAATACACTTGCCCAGTATTGCAATACACAAGCGGAAGTAAGAAAACTGCAAAATAGATTAGATAGATTATATAGCTTAAGTCCAACGGTCTCGGACATTGTTCAAAATGGATACAAACGACACGCCGTAATAACTGGGGTTGACTGCGTAAGATTGTATAAAATAAAAGCATTTGAAGAGAAGTTGCAAAAACAGCTAGATAAATTACTACAGCAACAGCAAGATGTATTAGATTGGATAGAATCGATAAAAGAGTCCGATATAAGACAAATAATAATGCACAGATACATAGACGATATGAGCTGGATACAGATACAAATACAAATGGGATATGGCAGTGAAGATACAGCAAGAAAGAAACACGAAAGATTTTTAGAAAAGATTTTATAAAATGGGAGACAAACGAAATGGATAATAAAAAATGTGGTAATTGCAAATATTTAGAAAAAGCAAGTGTTGTAAACATAGATACAGGACAAATATATGATGGATGTATGAAGATATACGGCAAAAACTCAGGACTTGCAACAAATGAAAATATGGATGCCTGCGAAGATTGGGATAGTAAAGAGGAATACTAGAAAGTTTTAGAAAAAAATTTTAACTTTGTCCGATTTGTCCGGTTTTTATATGCTATAATAAGTATAAGTCATAATAGAATGAAAATAGGGCTTGCGAATAAATGCAGGTTCTATTTTTATTCATATACGAAAGAGATGAGCAATATGAGAGCAAGACAAAGTCTAAATTCCCGCGAAATCGTGAGGGAATATAAATTAACAAAAATATATGGAGGCGAATTAAATGAAACTAAAATGCAAAGGTATCGGAAAAGGCACGGTAACAGACAAATATACAAAGAAGATTTATGAAAACGGAAAAATATATGAAGTAGAAGATGGAAGAGGAAAAGAATTACTGGCAAGTGGCTTTTTTGAAGAAGTATTAGAAGAAAGAACAGACGAAACAAAACCAGTAAAAATACTTCCCAAAAAATCTAAAAAGGTGGAGTAACTATGAAAATTAACGTGCTGGGAACTGATTATAAAATAATAATCGACGCAGAAGTCGAACAATATCCGCAACTAACCAAAGTAGATGGATACTGCGATACAAGCATAAAACTTATAGTTGTTGCTAAATTCGAAAAAAATGAAAGAAGTGTCGGAGACTTAAAATATCATTCAAAAAAAGTTTTAAGACACGAACTAATTCACGCATTCTTATATGAAAGCGGGTTATGGGAAAATAGTGTTTTTGGATTTAATGAAGAATTAACAGACTGGATTGCTATGCAATTCCCTAAAATCGAAAAAGCATTTAAGGGATGTGATTGTTTATAAATATAAAACAAAATATCAATAAGTTGCTTTATGCTATAAGAGCAAGCGGAACGGATATAAAAATAAACACCATAGAAGTTTATTCAGAGCAAAAGGAAAGATATTTTTATAAATACATGGCATACATAAAGAAAAGAGACAAATATAGATTAGATAACGAGATGTTTAGTAAAATAGATTTACTAAAATATCTAATAGACAAATATAAGGAAGTGAGGAAATGGGAGAAGAAAAACTAACAGAAAGACAGAAGAGATTTATAGATTATTATATAGAGACAGGTAATTCAAGTGAGGCTTGCAGAAGAGCAGGATATAAAGGGAATAACTTAAACAGAATAGGTTCAGAAAACTTGATAAAACTAGATAGTATAATAAAAAAACGTCTCGAAGCTAAACAAAGCGAAAGAATAGCCTCACAAGACGAAGTTTTGATGTATCTTACTTCTGTAATGCGTGGACAAGAAAAAGACACGTTCGATTTAGACGCTTCTCTGCAAGACCGAACGAAAGCAGCTGAACTGTTAGGCAAAAGGTGGGGAACGTTTATAGATAAAAAAGAAGTATCTGGAGGTGCTATAGTACAGCTTGTAGATAATATAGCAGATGATGAAGATGATAACTAAAGCCGAAAAAATGGCAATTGAAAAGATTAACCTACAGCAAATAATAGGGATTGGATATAATAAATTTTGGAACTTTAAAGGCGACGAAGTAATTATAATGGGTTCTAAAGGCTCTAAAAAATCAAAAACAATCGCTTTAAGGTGGATGTACCTATTAAAGAAATATCCGAAAGCGTGTTTGCTTGCAATGAGAAACACAGCAGTAACAATAAAAGACAGTATATATGCAGATTTGAAATGGGCATGTAAGAAACTTAAACTAGATTCCGAATGGGACTTTATAAAAAGCCCATTCGAGGCAACCAATAAAATAACAGGACAAAAGATATTTTTCAGAGGATTAGACGATTGGCAAAAGATAGCTTCAATAACTATAGACGACCCCGAGTTAGTTCTTTGCTTTTCATGGTTTGAAGAAGCGTTTGAAATAGCCAACATAGAAACCTACAGAAATGTAAAACTAAGCATAAGAGGAAAACTTCCAGAAGGTTATTTTTCGCAATCTGTTGCGTCATTAAACCCATGGAGCGACCAGCATTTTTTAGTTAAAATGATTACAACAAAATTAACTCCAGGCGAAAATATATTATTAGAAAAAGGAAAACAGCAAATAGTTACAGAAGAAGAACAAGAGTTCGAGTATCAAGGCGAGCAAGTAAAACAAAAAGTAAGCCAACTACTTATGATAACGAATTATAAAATAAACGAGTTCTTAGACATAAAAGACTATGCAAAACAAGAAAATCTAAAAAATAACGACTACGAAGCATATAAAACAGCAGGACTAGGAATGCCTGGAATTTCAAAAGGTTTAATATTTAAAAACTGGAAAGTTGAAAATATAGATAACAGTAAATTAGAAATGATAAGAAGGGGACTGGACTTTGGATATAGTTCAGACCCTTCTGCTTTTTTGCAATTTAGTGTAGATATAAAGCATAAAAAGATATATGTATTTGACGAATTTGGAGCTACCGAACTGGATAATGAACAATTAGCAATAGAATTAAACAAAAGAATAACTAAATATGCACTAATTAAAGCAGATTCAGCAGAGCCAAAATCTATAGCAGAATTAAACAAGTATGGCATAAATGCAATTCCGGCACAAAAAGGTCCAGATAGTTTAAAACATGGAATACATTGGCTACAAGGTTTTGAAATAATAGTAAATCCAAAATGTCAAGGGTTAATCGCAGAATTTGGACTATACAAATGGAAATTAGACAAACTAGGAAACCCGTTAGACATTCCAGAAGATAAAAATAATCATTACATAGACGCATTACGATATGGTAGTGATGACCTATATTTAGCAAGATAGGAGGAGGAAACATTGGTAAAAAGTTCATTAACAAACGTCGACAGCGACTTGATAAAATCTTTTTTACAAGACGATGCAGCAAGTCCATTAAAAAAGCAAATGAGACTTGGACAAAGATATTACGAAGGAAAGCATGACATATACAATAAGAAGTTTAATAAATACACAATAATAGACCCATGCGTAGAAAAAGATGGAAAAACTATAAGAGTAGAAAAAGAGATAGAAATCCCGAACAGGTCGCAGGCAAAAGTAGCACATAGGTATCATTGGAAATTGGTTAAACAAAAACGAAGCTACATCTTAGGAAAGCCAATAACAATTACATATGAGCCTATAATAGAGAATTTGACCGCAGAACAAAAAACACTCATGAGGAAAGTAAACAAACAGATAGTAGATAAATTTTGGAATGTGCTAGGAGTTGCTTTTGACAATTTCTTAAGAACATCAGTTGTAAATATGTCGAATAAGGTAAATGCTGTATGGCATGTATTCTACGATACAGAAGGCAATTTCAAATATTGCAACATTGAACCATTGGAAGCTATAGAAATACTGGACACAAAAACACAAACCGCACTAACAGATGTGCTGCATTTTTATAAAATAATCGAAAACGGAAAAGAAAAAACATATGTAGAGTGGGAAACTGCCGAAGAAACAAAATATTATGTGCAAAATACTAACGAGAGGGCAGACACAGAAGAATATTTGCTGGATGTATCAAGGACAAACCCAGAACCGCATTGGATAACAGAATTAAGATTTAACGGAAACCTAGAAAAAATAGAAAAACATGGCTGGGGCAAGGTTCCATACATATTTATTAAAAATAACGAAGAAATGCAAACGGACTTAGAGCCAATAAAAGACTTAATAGACGCATACGATTTAATAAATTCTAACTTTATAAACAACATAGAAGATTTTAAGGAGTTTATTTATAAGATTAACGGCTACGGAGCAGAAAGCCTACTAGAACTACTAGAGCGAATAAAGACAATGGGAATTATACGAAACAATGACGCAACGGGCAGCGTATCTGTGGAAAGTATAAATTTTCCTTATGAGGCTAGACAAACAATCCTAAAGCTACTTGAAGAAAAAATATACGAATTTGGCAGAGGTGTAAACACAAACAAAACAGAGTTAATAGGACAAGCACCAAGCGGAATTAGTTTAGAGTTCCTATATACAGACTTAGACCTAAAAGCAGACGATTGTATAGAAAGTCTAAAAGAAGGTTTATACAACTTATTTTGGTTTGTAGCAGAGCATTTAAAAAGAAAAGACGAGATAGCAAAAGACTTAAATGTATTCGATTTTAAATTTAAGTTCAATAAGTCAATGATATTTAATAAAAAGGAAATAATCGAAGAAATAAACGCCGATGACACGATAAGTTTAAGAACTAAATTAGAAAAACATCCAGATATAGACGATGTAGAACAAGAGCTACAAAGAATTGACGAAGAAAATCAAGCTACAGCAAAAAGGCAAGCTATAATATACCAAAACGCAGGCGGATTTGAAGAATAGAGGTGTTTTAAATGGCAAGAGAACCAGTGGGCTACTGGGAAAAAAGAAACACAGAACTATTATCAAGTTTAGAAAAAGGCACAGAAATAACAATAGAAAACTTAACAACAGTATATAGCAACAGCAAAAGAACCATACAAAATGAAATAGAACACATTTTTAATAGGTATGCTACAGACGGAAAGCTAACACAAAAAGAAGCAAAAGAACTATTAAACACTAAAGAAACAAAAAAATATTATAATAATCTGCTAAAACAAATAGAATCGATACAAGATGCGGATGTTAAAAGAAAACTATTAACTAAATATAATGCACCATCTTATGCACATAGAATAAGTAGACTAGAAACAATGCAGTCTACAATAGATGTAGAATTAAAAAAACTAGGTGTAAATGAAAGTATAATAACTAAAAACAGATATATCGATACAATAGATGAAGCATACTACAAAACAATATACAACACTCAAAAGTTTGTAGGTAGTTCTTTTGGTTTTGCGCAATTAGACATCAAAATAACAAATGCTTTGCTATCCGAAAAATGGACCGCAGACGGTAATTATTCGACTAGAATATGGCAGAACGTTAATCAGCTTGGGAATTACTTAAAATACAATTTATCAGGAGGAATAAAAAGCGGATTATCGATACAGAAAATATCCAAAACGATAGATGAAGTATTTAATGTAGGCAAATACAACGCAACAAGACTAGTAAGAACGGAAGTAAATTACTTTGCAAACGAATCTGAAATGTTGAGCTACGAAGAATGTGGAATAGAAAAATACAGATATATAGCGACTTTAGACCCAGTAACATGTGATATATGCGGAGGTTTAGACAATAAAGTGTTTGAGGTAGCCAAGAGAAAGGTGGGCAAAAACTGCCCACCTATCCACTCAAATGACAGATGTACAACCATTGCAGAATTTGAAGATAGTGATATAAGTAATCTAAAAAGAAGAGCAAGAAATTCTATAACAGGTAAAAATGAAACAATAGATAATATAAGTTATGAGGGATGGAGGAAACAAAATGGAATTAACCAAAATGGAAGTTCGACAACTAGGGCAAAAAGTGATAAAATAAAAAACACTTTTATAGAAGCAAAAACCATAGAAGAAGCTAATATGTATGCAAAAGAAATATTACATATCCAAATGGCAGATTATAAAGGACTAGATGTTAAAGTTGCAAATGAGTGGAACAAAGGATTAACAAATACCTTTAAAGAATTTCCGGAATTGCAGAGTAGGTTTGGATTTGTTGGCGAAAGTCATGAAAGAAGAAAACTGTTAGAGAACGACTTACATAAAGTAATACTAGACAGAAACAAAAGTCTTTATTCAGCTTTTACAGATGAACAGCTAGAAAAGATAACAAAGAACGAAGTAAAAGAATATTTGCCAAAATTAAACAAAAACGTTATGGCAACATCTTACTTTAAAAGCGACATAGGCGATGAAATCGAAAGAGTACATGCAAAATACAATGGAATCACTCTAAATTATGATAATGCTAAAAATTATTCTGATGCAGTAGAATTAATGAAAAAAGCAGAAGATATAAAATACCATCCAGCCGGCACCGCTAGTATAAAAGCTGTATTCGACCATGAGATAGCTCATCAAATTGATAACATGTTGAATTTAAGTAATAAGAACGACTTATTAGCACTATATGCAAATATAAAGAAAGAAGGTATTACGGATAACTTATCTACATATGCAGGTAGCAATATAAAAGAATTTATTGCAGAAGGCTGGGCAGAATATAAAAATAATCTAAAACCACGAGATGTGGCAACCCAAATAGGAAAAACCATAGAAAAGGAGTACGAGAAGTGGAAGAAAAGATGAAAAAAGAACTTCAATTAGCAGAAAATAATTTAGCAAAGCTAAAAAAAGAGCTTAAGAAAAATCCCAATAAGACTGATAGACCTACAAGCGAGTACTTCGTATTGCCCAAAGGCTAAATAGAAATTAAAAAGATACAAACCAAGAGCATTTGCTTAAAGCAAGTGCTTTTTATTGTGTCTTTTTGCATTTAGACACGTAAAACAAATAACTGCAAAAAATCTATGAGACGTAACTCGTAAAAATCGTAATAGAAAGGGGATTATTATGCTACAAGAACTACTTAAAAAATTAGGTTATACCGAAGAGGATATAACAAAAATCGCAAAAGGCTTATCTGACGAAAAGATATTCTTAACAAAAGAGGAAAATATCGAAGAAAGATACGCAAAAATGAAAGCATCTAAAGAAGAGGCAGAAGGCAAGTTAAAAACTGCCGAAGAAACAAGTACCAAAATACAAGCAGAGTATGAGAACTATAAAAAAGGCTCAATTACTCAAGCGGAGTATGATGCGAAAGTAAAAGAAATACAAGATGACGCAGACAAAAAAGTAAAAAACAATGAGTTTATGACCAAATTAGAAATTAAACTCATGTCAAAAGAAATCGGTTCAAAGGATACGAAAGATGTAAAAGCAAACTTAGACTTAACGAAAATTAGCATAGACGGAGAAAACTTTTTAGGACTAGACGAACAGGTTAAATTGATAAAGGAGAAAAAGCCTTATCTATTTAACGAAACAACAGAAATTATAAAAGGACAAGATGACCCAAACAAAAATAAAGTAGACCCAAATACTCCGGATTTTTCTAAAATGAGTTATGACGAGCTTGCTAAATATGTGGAAGAAAATCCAGATGCCGAAATTTAAAAATATGAAGGGAGAAACTTAAAATGGGAAAATTTGACTCAAAAAGCTTTAATGAAAAAGCTTTTAAGTACATGGTAGGACGTGTACCAAACTTAAAAACAAACGAACTTAAAAAATCAAGAGCATTAAAAGGAAATGCTGATATTAGAAATGTATTCAGCACAGAAGGTGGAGCAGCATACGCAAGATTAGCTATGAAAGGACTGGCTGACGGCGAAGCTGTAAACTATGATGGACAAACAGACATCGAAGCTACAGCTACAAAAACATTTGAGCAAGGTGTTGTAGTAGTAGGTAGAGCAAAAGGATTTATAGAAAAAGACTTTTCATATGATGTAACAGCAGGGGAAGACTTTATGAAAAACGTTGCAGAACAAATAGCACAATATAAAGACGGTTTAGACCAAGACACTATATTAGCAACGTTAAAAGGTGTATTCGCAATGACAGGTACAAAAAATCTAGAATTCGTAAATAAACACACTACCGAAATTGCAGGACCTATAGAAGCCTCTAGCTTAAATACAGCAACAAACAAAGGTTGTGGAGCAAACAAAAAGAAATTTAGCTTAGTATTTACGCACAGTGATGTCTCTACAGGACTAGAAAATTTAAACCTAATCGAAAGATTAAAATATACAGACAAAGACGGCATACAAAGAAGTTTAGAGCTTGGTACATGGAATGGAAAACTAGTAATAGTAGACGATGACATGCCAACAGAAGAAGTTGCACCTACATATGCACTAACTTCTGATACTGCCTTAGTAGCTGGTAAAACATACTACACAAGAGCAGGCGAAGAAGGAAGTTACATATATACAGCTGTAGCAAACCCAGACGTATCAGAAATAGGAACATATTACGAAGTAACAGCAGAAGGATATACAGAATATACATCATATGCCCTAGGAGACGGCTCAATATCATACGAAGACTTAGGTGCAAAAGTACCTTATGAAATGTCTAGAGACCCAAAAACTAACGGTGGAGAAGATACTTTATATATCAGACAAAGAAAAGTATTTGCACCATTTGGAATAAGCTACGAAAAAACAAATCAAGCCACTTTATCTCCAACAGATGCAGAGCTTGAAGATGGAAGCAACTGGGCATTAGTAAGTTCTGGAGAAGCAGAAGAGGCTCAAAGAACATACTTAAACCATAAAGCTATTCCAATTGTAAGAATATTATCAAGAGGCTAATTTTAGCCTCTTTCTTTTAAATGGAGGTAATTCATATGACCAGTAACGAACAAACCATATTAGATAAAGTAAAAAAGACTTTAAAAATAAAAACCGAACAGTACGACGACATATTGCTAAACTACATACAGATATTTGAAGACAAAATAAAGTCGATTTGTAAGAGATGTGATTTTCCTTGTCAGCTAAATTACTTATGTGTGCAATTTGCAGTAAATAGTTATGCTTATTATAAAGATAAAGATTTAACTACAGCAAACGAACAAACAAATGTAACAAAAGCAACAGACAATGGTCAGTCTGTCGACTTTAAAACGACTGAAATTGTATCAAAAGACGATGTAGATATAAATTCATTTGCAGATAAAAATATGGCAGAAATAAGCAATTATGCCTTCATGGGGTGGTAATATGAATATACCTAGTAAATTTAAAGAGGTAATAAGTAATACTTTTTATGATAAAAGTATGGAAATTTGGAAAGCAGATAAAACAGAAGATGACGAAGGCTCTATTATAGATGGAGCTTTAACCAAAGTAGAAGACCTAACAGGCAATTTTCAAACGCAAACTAAAGAGCGAATTCAAAAAGAATATGGCTTAGACATAGAAGCTAATGCAGTTATAACCTGCGATACTACACAAGCAGTCGAAGATAACATATTGATGTTTAATAATAAAGGTTATAGAGTAAAAGGCGTCTTAAAAAGAGATAGCCATACGGTAATACTTGTTTATATGGAGGACTAGCGTATGAGTAGTATAGAGGGTTTAGACAGCTTACTTTCTAAACTAAGCAAGCTCGGAGGAGATGTAAACGAAAGTTGCAAAAAAGGACTAATGCGTGGAGCTAAAAAAATACAAAGGAATGCAAAACTATTAGCACCTGTAAAAACAGGACAATTAAGGAACTCAATAAAAGTACAAGATAAATCTGAAGCAAACAATGTAAAAGTTCAAGTATATACCGATGTCGAACATAGTGCTTATGTAGAATTCGGGACAGGGCAAAGAGGTATTTCTAGCAACATAGAAAGACCCGATGATGTATCTTATAAAGCAGATTGGAAGGGTCAACCGGCACAGCCGTTTATGACGCCTTCTTTTTTGCAAGCACAAAATTCTGGAGAAGTAGAAAATGAAGTAGCAAAAGAAATCGAACAAGATATAAGAAGGTTAGGAGGATAATTAAATGATTAACTTAAAGCCAGAGATATTGAAAAAATTAAAAGAAATCACAGGTGTAACAGTATCGTATTTTTACCCTCAAGACTGGACAGGTCTTCCTGCTATTTCGTATTACGAACTGGACAATTCGGAAGCAGACAGTGCAGACGATGACGAATACACAAGCAATATAGCAATACAAGTAGATATTTGGGCAAAAAGCTCTAGTGTCTGCTCTAGTAACGCAATTCAAGCGAATACAAAAATGCGAGAACTTGGGTTTAAAAGGACTTTGTCTTTAGATTTATTTGAAAACGACACGGGAATACATCATAAAACAATGAGGTTTGAAAAAATAGAAATATTATAGAAAGGAATGATTTTATATGAAAAAAGCACTAAGAGGTTTAAGTGGCATAAAAGTGTTTGAACTTTTAACAAACACAGAAACAGCCTACCAAGTAGGCGAAGCAGTAAATATCCCATATGCACAAAGCATGACAAGAGATGTGCAAACATCTAACGACCCAATCTATGCAGATGACGAGATATACGATGATGAAGAGGTGTTCGACGGAGAGGATTTTGAATTACAAATCCCAGAAGCCGACTTAACATTATATCCTACATTAGAGGGTGGCGTTTACGACGCAGAAACACAAGAATATTCTTGGGGACCTGACAATCAAGGAAAAGATTACGCAATGACATTTAAAGCATTAAAAAAAGACGGAACATACAGAATGTTTAGATATTATAGAGCAAAATTCAAAACTATAAAACAAGACCTAACAACAAGAGATGGAGGAACTCAAATAGCTACTCTAACAATAAGCGGTACATTCTACAAAAGAGCATTGTTAACAGACCCAAAAGTAAGAGCATTAAAAGACTCTGCAACTTCATCAGATTTAACTTGGTTAGACACAGTGCCAACAATGCCAGTTGTAGAAGTTTAGTATACGGGGAGAAAATCTCCCCTATTCATAAAAAGGAGGATTTCAAATGCCAAAAAGCAATGAATCTATTAGTTTAAAAGAAGAAATTAAAATACATGGTGTTAGTATAAGAAAAATGCCAAACGGTCAATATTTAAGAGCTTTAGAAACTATTAAACAGCTACCATCTGATTTTGTAAAGGAAGTATTAGAGGATGATAAAGAAGCAAAATTGTCTGATTTATTCGATTCAAAAAATATAGCTACAGTAATAGGAACACTCTTAACTAAAGTGCCAGATTTTACTTTTAAATTTTTATCAAAACTATTAGACATCGAAGAAGAAGTCTTAAAAGAAAAATTAACTCCACTTGAAACAATAGAAGTGGTGGAAAAATTCTGGGAGGTTAATAATCTTTCAAGTTTTTTTCAAAAAATGAAGCCAATAATGAGCAAATTACAGAACCTAGTAGGACCAATTGGCTTCAAAGAACAATCGCAATCTGTGTAAAGATAGGAATAAGCAAAAAAGAATTTATGGAAGACTATTACCCAGACGAAATTCCAATCATAATGCAAGAATATACCGAGCTTAATAAAGCAGAGGAAAAAGGCGAAGAAACAGTAATGGCTGACGATTTCTAGCGCTAGTTTGCAATATATTCTTAAATAATGTAAGATTATAGCAACTAGGAGGTAGCAAAAATGAAATGTCATGTTTGTTCTAAAGAAACAGATTCGCCGAATGGAATCTGCAAGGAATGCAAAAAGATATTTGATAATTATACTCAAAATACTTATGAAAGCAAGGAGTATTCAAAACACCCGCTTCGAATAATGGCTTACATTAACCTATTTTTAGTTATAGTAAGCACAATTTGGACATTAGCAAACGTTAGCGTGCTAATAGCTGGCGGAATTTTAATAAGCGGTCTAACATTATATTTTTTTCTTACTACAATAGTGGATATTTACGAAGAAATTTAAAATTAGAAATTTAAAAAACAAAAAGATACAGAGATGTGTCTTTTTTTATGCAAAAAAGAAGGTGGAAATGTGGCAACCGAAACAAAAATAGGTTCATTAGTTATAGATTTGCAAATTAAAACTGCTGCACTTGAAAAAGGTTTAGAAACAGCTAAAAAAAGAATACAGGAAATAGAAAAATCTAATACCGAATTGCAACAAAGCAACAAAAACGTAGAACAAAGCTATGTAGCTATGGCGGTCGTTGCTACAGCAACTCTACTAAGTATAAAAAATATAGTTTCAAGCAGTATAAAGGAATATAACTCCTATACTCAAGCTATGGCATCTCTTTCCGATGTTGCGAACAGCACAAATCAAGATTTAGATAAAATGGCTAATTTGATGGATAAGTATGCAACATATTTAACTAAAGCAGATATAGCTACAGTAATCAAGAACTTTTCGCTTATGGGATTTACCGCCGAGCAAACCGATAAAATGCTTGAAGCATTGACCAATTCGGCTATAAGAAACAGAAATGCAAACTATACTGTTTCCGAAGCTGTAAGGGTGGCGTCAGAAGGATATAGGCAAGGGTTATCTACACTTTCAGACAGCGCAGGTGTTACAGAAAATTTATCTGTAATGCAAGACAAATACGCAAAAAGCATAGGAAAAACCGCAGCACAATTAACACAGGAAGAAATTAACCAAGCATATTTAAACAGAACAATGGAATCTTCTGCACCGTTTATGGGAGCAATGGAAAGTTATCTCGATTCTTTAGCGGGAAAACAAGGCGAATATAGTCAAGCGATGAGAGATACAAAAGTGGCTTATGGCGAAGCTATGGAACCTGTAATCTCCGAGTTCTTGCAAATAGGAAAAGGACTACTACAAACTTTACAAGGAATAATTGAAACGAATTCATCGGCTACAACTGGAATTACTACATTTATTGCCGTACTAGGAACACTATTACTTACTATAACCGCAGTAAAAAAAGGATTTGACATATTAAAAACATCGATAATAACTGCCGACACAGCCTCTAAAGGTTTTATGATGACAGTAAAAGCTAACCCGTTATTACTAATAGTAACAGGACTATCTTTAGCAGCAGGAGCATATGCAACATACTCCGCAAGTGTAGAAGAAGCAACACAAAAACAAGCGGAACTGAATGCAAAAATTGCAGAACATAACGAAATAATGAATAGCAGAATTGATGTAAGCAATACAGCATTAGAAGATGTTGCAAAAGGCAGATTAGAACAATTAGAAAAGTACACAGAAATGTATAAAGAGCTTCAAGACTTGAACATCACAACTAACTACATGGAAGATATAATTCCACAGTTAGGTGACCCTGAAATGGTTGAAAAATGGAAACAAGCCTTAAAGGAAACAAAAATAGAGGCGTTTAATTTAAATCAAGAACTAACTCCACTTTCAGAGACTTTAAAGCAAGAAATGGGAATACAGGGGCTTGACGGATATTTGCTAGACCTAGCAAACTATACAACAGAGCTAGAAACATATAGAAAAAGATTACAAGAATTAAATGCT
The DNA here is from genome assembly GCA_031262685.1 of Lachnospiraceae bacterium. Taxonomy (GTDB): domain Bacteria; phylum Bacillota; class Clostridia; order TANB77; family CAG-508; genus CAKPQL01. The sequence goes on from JAISHG010000134.1 coordinate 27,746, forward strand.
TTAAAAGAAATAACTAACGCATTAAATCTTGAAACAAGTAAAATACAACAACAAACTGCTGCAAGTACAAAATTAGAAGTGACCGAACTGCAAAAATATTTAGACACAATTAAAGCTGGACAAAAAGGGACAGCAGAATATCAAACGGCAGTAGCAGCGTTAGCAAAAGCATATCCCGAGGCAGCGAATGCAGAAGGAATACTTATAGATATAGCACAAGACTATATAAATGTTGCAAACAGAAAAGCTGATGCGGACTGGGTGGCTAGTCAGACTGCAATAAATGGAAATATTGCAATAATACAGACATATGTAGACATGGTTAACGCAGCACAAAACAGCACCGAAGAGCAGGAAAAACTAGCAAGCACATTAGGAATATCTTACGACAGATTATTACCTACACTAACAAGCGCATTAAATATTTTACAATCTATGGCAGGATATACGCCAACACAAGTGCCAAACATAGCTCCAAAAACTACAAAGTCAAGCTATAGCAGTTATTCAAATAAGGCATTAGATAATTACAAAAAACAAATCGAATATAAAAAATCATTAGACCAAATAAGCCTAAATGACGAAATAAATATGTATCAATATGCGTTAAATAGGTATGCAAAAACACAAGATGAAAGACAAGAATTAACAACAAAAGTTTATGAATTAAGAAAAGAATTGCAAAATAAAGAATTAAACGATTATACGGCTCAAATAGAATATGAGCGAGAACTTGGCAGAATAAGCGCCGAGCAAGAAATAGAAAGATACCAATACGCATACAACAACTATGCTAAAACACAGGAACAAAGACGAGAATTAGAATTAAAACTATATCAATTAAGACAACAGCTTGATGCAGATACGTTAGAAAAAATGAAAGAACAAGCAGAAAAAGAACGTAAGTTATTAAACCAAAAAACATCAGACTATGAAGACTACATAAAAGAACAGAAAAATCTAAAAGGGGCAGAATATGATGTAAAAGAACAGGAAGCGGACTTAAACAAAATAATAAAATTACATCGAAACTACTTAGAAAAACTAACACAGGATGAAAGATACTCATTAGAAGAAAGAGAGTCAATATATAAAGAAGAGCTAGATATTATAGCAAGCTACGAAGAGCAAAAAAGAGAATTAAGAGTACAGGCTATTAACGATACAGTAAGTCAATTAAAATCCGCTATTTTAAAGCAAATTGACGAAACGCAAAAAGCAGACGAAGAAGCAATACAAAAAAACATAGATCTAATAGAAGCGTGGAAAAACACAAGAATAGACGCTATTAACGAAGAATATAATGCAAGAATAAAGACAATACAAGACGAATTGAACGCATTGGACAAGGCAGAGGAAGAAAGAAACAGGCAAGAAGAAGATAGCGAATACGAGAGAAAGAAAAGAAGACTTGAAGAACTTGTTGCATTTGAACATGACCAAACAACTAAGTTAAATTATCAAAAAGAACTTGAAAAACTAATGCAAGAGCAGCAAAAAACTATAAATAGCAGGGAACTAGAAGATAGAAAAGAAGCATTAAAAAATCAAGAATCTTTATTGAAAACAGAACAACAAGGACTTGTAAACGCAATAGAAGAGCAAGCAGACAAAGAAAAAAATGCTTATCAAAGCCAACTTGAAGAAATTAAAGAGTTTTACGATAGCCAAAAAAGTATTGCACAAGATACGGCAGAAAAAATGCTTTTAAATGCGAGTAAAAACCAACAACAAATTATTGATTTAATAAAATCATATGGAAATGCTTACGAAACAACGGGGCAAAGCCTTGGCGAAAAAATGGCACAAGGCATAAACAAAGGTATTGGAGATAGTATTCAATCAATCATACAAAAAGTACAAGATAGTATAGATAAGTCGATAGAAAAACAAATAGCTTCTTGGGCTAGTGGTGCATATACATATGAAAAAGCAACAGCAAAACCGCAATCAATTTCTAAAGAAACAAACATATATCAAACAAATTATATAGAACAAACTCCAGATATGCCAAGCGAAACATACAGAAAACTAAACAACATAAGTAAAGAATTGGCAACAGAATTAAGAATGTAGGTGGTGGAATGCAAAGATTAAGAGTCATAAATTTAGCATTAACTGAGGAAATTGTATTTAACAGCTATGGAAATGACGAGGAAGACATACTTTTAAGTCATATCGAAGGTTTGGGACACCCGGGCGGAGAGTCTCAAAAAACGCAAGGAGTAGAACAGGACGGCAACAATAGTGATGATACACTTTTAAATGCTAGAGAAATACGATTAGACGTAACGATAAGAACAAGGGATAGAGAAAAACTATATGCACTAAGAAGGCAGATTATAAGAGTTATAAACCCCAAAACATTTAATTTAAACACAAAGCAAAAAGGCGAACTGTTAATTTACTACACAAATGATTATAAAACATATCGAATCTATGCAAAAGTAGAAAGTGCTGTAGACTTTAAAGATAGGCAAAAAAATCACGATAGGACTACAATTTCTTTTTATTGCTCTAACCCGTATTGGTTAGACGAAAAAGATACGCTTTTAGATATAAAATCAATAGAGGGCGGAATAGAATTCCCACTCGAAATCGATATTACAGATAAAATAGAATTTGCTATCGTTTCGTTCTACAAAGTTGTAGATAATGTAGGGGATGAAGAAATGCCGATACAGATAGAATACACAGGTCCGGCTACAAACCCTAAAATAGAAAATCAAACAACCGGAGAATATATCCAAGTTAATATGGAGATAGATGAACGAGAAAAACTTGTAATCGATACAACTCCAGGAAAAGAAACCGTAAACCTTGTAACACCTAACGGCACCCAAGATGTATATAACAATATAGATTTAAACAGTACATTCTTTAAGTTAATAGTCGGTAAGAATACAATCAAATATAGTTCCGACAACGAGGGAGCTAAAGATAAAGTTAGCATTAAGTATTCTAACCTTTATGTGGGGGTGTAGTGTCTTGCGTAATTTTATAGAAATAATCAATCAAGATTTTGAGCTTTTAGGGTTAATTTCAGACTTTGAAAGTTTGATATATACAAGAAACTTCTACGAAAGCGGAAATTTTGAACTAACAATAAGCAGAAACAAAGCAAATACAAATAAGCTCGTGCGAGGGAATATGCTTATTTTAAATAAAAAAGAAAATAAAATACTACTAATAGACAGAGTGGTTAGTTCTACGCAATTAAACGGACACAAAACCTTAAAAATAACAGGAGACTGTGTAAAAGGGCTGACGAAAAGAAGAATAATAGCAACAAATGGATATGACCGAATTGCTCAAACACAAGCCGAAAATATACAAAAACACTACATACAAAAACACATAGTAGAAAGCTATTACGATACTACAAGAACTCCCGAACGTGATATTGCATGGATAGAAGTTGCGCCAAGTCAAAACAGAGGTATTAGCACCACTTGGCAAGCTAGACTAACCAACTTGCACGATGAATTAAAACACATAAGCGAAGACACAGGTTTAGGGTGGCAAGGACTGTTAGATAGGACAAATAAAAAAATAGTATTTGATAGTATCGAAGGACATGACAGAACAATACACCAAAACGCAGATGGCAATACGCACGAGGAGTTATCTCAATACACACATGAACAATTAGGTGCTTACACACACGCACAGTTAAGAGGAACTCCCGAACTACCTTTTATTATCTTTTCTGAAAAGAAAAAGAATTTAATAGAAGGGGTTGTAACAGACGATGAAACAAACTATAAAAATGTAGGTTACATTGCAGGAAAGGGTGAAAATGAGGATAGACTAATAGTTGTTCTTGGTAATTCTACTGGTTTTGACAGAAAAGAGGTTTTAGTAGATTTAAATAACATAGATGACCCAGACGAGCTAAACCAAGAAGGACAGAAAAAACTAGATACATACAAACTCATACAGTCTGTCGAAGGTAGAGTCTATCAAATTCCAAACATGATATATGAGGAAGATTGGGACTTGGGAGATTTGGTAACTTTAGAATCTGACGGAGTTTATGAAGATAAAAAAATAATACAGGTAAAAGAAGTCTACGAAAGAAATAATATAACAATTGAGGTCGGCTTTGGAGATAAAATACCAACCCTTGCAGAGCAAATAAAAAGTATGACTGACAAGCCTATTTTATAAAGACTTTAACTATGTAAAAAATATTTCAAAAACCTCTTGACAGCATGACGTCATAAAGATATAATGATGTCATGAAAGCGAGGTGTTTAAAATAAAGCAGATGACTGTAAGGATTGAGGATGGTTTCTATAAGGATGTAAAAATTGCATTGATTGAAAAGGAAAAATCTTTTAACGAATATGTTATAGAACTAATCAAACAAGACTTAGAAAAACAAAAATAGGATATTGTCGCACGACCAAGCACAAACAATATCCAACCGAAAGAGATAAACTCTATCTATGAAATATTATATCATAGGTTTAGAGGTATCTCAAGAAAAATAATTTTTAGGAGGTATCTTTTTATTATGGAAAATTTAGAAGTAATTTATTTAACAGACGAAGGCAATACGTCATTTAATATAAATTTACAAGACTTTAAAGCAACGTTGTTAGTGGGCAAGAGCGAAACAAGAAAATTAAGCGAATTAGTAGAAATTGTGAAAAATAAAAGAAATCAAACAATGGAATTGATTGGAGGTGTATGTTAATGAACGATTTAACGGTATTTGAAAACGAAGAGTTTGGGAAAGTAAGGACAACAGTAATAAATGATGAGCCGTATTTTGTAGGGAACGATGTAGCTGATATATTAGGATATAAAGAACCACGCAAAGCAGTGAAGAATTTAGTTGACAACGATGACGGTATAAAATATCCCGTCATAGATAGTTTAGGAAGAACACAAGAAACAATAGTAATAAACGAAAGTGGCTTATATAGTTTAATACTATCAAGTAAATTAAAACAAGCAAAAGCATTTAAACGTTGGGTTACAAGCGAAGTATTACCATCTATTCGCAAACACGGTGGCTATGTTACAGGACAAGAACAAATGACAGATGAAGAGTTAATGGCAAAAGCAATACTAATGGCAAATAGCAAAATAAAGGAATTAGATAGCAAAAATAAGCAATTACAAGCAGTTAATTCACAATTAGTAGTAACAAACGAAATAATGAAACCTAAAGCAGAATATTTCGATGACTTAGTAGATAGAAATTTACTTACTAATTTTAGAGATACAGCAAAGGCGTTACAGGTAAAAGAAAAACTCTTTGTTAAGTTCCTAATAGACCACAAATATGTTTATAGAGACGGTAGAGGAAAATCACAACCTTATGCAGACAAGAATAAAGATTTATTTGAAGTTAAAGAAACTAAAAACGAAAAGACTGCATGGGTTGGAACACAAACACTTATAACACCAAAAGGACGAGAGACATTTAGATTATTATTTATAAATTAGTTATTAAAATTTAATATATTTTTAAACAGCTTTCGGGCTGTTTTTATTTTAGAAAGGAGGAAATATAGTGGCAGATGTAATTTTGAGAAGTTTTCCATTTGATAGCATGAAAGTTCTAAATGAACAGTCGGGACAAATGGAAGGAGACAGAAAATACGAAGCACAATATTTTAGGGACTTTTTTAGAAAGTTTTTAAGTAATGGTGTTTATTATGGTTCTTATAAGGGTTATGGCGAAAATGGAATGAAAGTCATTTTAGATGGCGGGTTAAATATCAAAGTACAAGCTGGTGCAGGCATAATCGAAGGAACAGATTATGAGCTTGAAGATGACACTATTTTTACAATGGAAAGACCTACAACAGGAAGTAGGATAGATAGGGTTGTTGTAAAGCTGGATACAACATTAGAAGTTAGGGAAAGTATAGTTTATATTAAACAAGGAAATGGAACAACGCCAGCGGCTTTACAAAGAGACAGTAATATCTATGAAATATGCCTTGCAGAAGTAACTGTAAAAAGTACGACAAATCTAGCGAGTACAGATATAGTAGACAAAAGATTAGATAATACCCTTTGCGGTATTGTAAATTCTCTTATTAGCGTTGACGGAGAAGAATTGTATCAGCAATTTCAAGAGTATATAGATAGCGTTACAACTAATTTAGTAAGAAAAGACCAAGATAGCACTATAACAGGAAAAGTAACAGTAAATGGAGGGGTGGTAGCAAATGTTACAGGAAACGTTAAAGGAAATTTGGAAGGCGATGTCAAAGGTACCGTTACTGGTAATGTTACTGGTTCTAGCGGTAGCTGCGCACGGAAACAGTGCTACAGCAACTAAATTGCAGACAGCAAGAAAACTTAGAACTAACTTAGGTTCTACAGCGCAAGCGAGTTTTGATGGAAGTGCAGACGCAAACCCAGGAGTAACAGGAGTTCTTCCAGTTGCAAATGGCGGAACAGGAAGAACAGACGGAAAGGCAAGTGGACTTACTAATATTGCAGTATTGACAGGAACTATTACCTTAAAAGCCCCTACGTCTGGAAATGTATTTGAAGGCGTGAAAGATGGTATAGCATATCCAAGCGGATACACTAAAGACAACTGTGTTGTTATCGCAATTGGATTTAATAATGGCAATTCTGACACTACTGGATGGGGATATGGAACAGAAAGTACAGCTGAAGAAATTTTCGCACTACAATATGGAGGTATAGGAAAAGCTGTTTCTCTTCTCCCTAACAGAATCACACTATATGGATATTACAAATGGTGGTGGGATGATTCGCCTATTTCACAACCAGCGGCAGATATTCCGTTCGGCTACAAAATAGTTCTTATGAAAGTAAGTTAGGAGGTATATATGGAAAACGATATTTTAACACCACAGAAAGGAGTAGAAAATGGCTGATTATACCTCAAACTATAATTTGATTCTACCTAAGGAAACTGAAAATTACGACATTGGGGTAGCAAATGCTAACAACAGGATAATAGATAATGCCTTGGGAAACAAAGTAGAAAAAATAGCAGGAAAAGACTTATCTACAAACGACTTTACAGACGGATACAAGAATAAAGTAGACGCAATGCAAAGATTATACACTTTCAAAGGCTCTGTACAGACATATAGCGACTTAGAAGCTATAACAGGTAAGACCACAGGCGATGTGTGGAACGTACTTGATGATAATACTAATTATTGTTGGAACGGGCAAGCATGGATAGATATTGGACTGGCAGTAGATATGAGTGCATATGCAACTAACGCAACGCACAATGTAAAAAGCTACTCTGACATATCTCAATTAGGATTAACTAAAGCAAAAAATATGGATTTAAAAACAATCATAAATGCTATGGCAGATGGCACAATACTGCTAGATAAGCTAGATAATACATTTAGTATATCGCAATTTACACAAGCAACTACCGCAATATTGCAGATAACAAAAACAGGAAACTCTGCACTTGTTGTAATTACATCACAAGACGATGCAACAGCTGGCGACATTTACAAAATAACATATAATGGTACAACACTAACGGCACCAGCAAAGCTTAGCACATTATCATACACAGTTATTGCAGATATAGCAGATTAAAAATATTATACGAGGAGGAAAATATGAATAAATTACGAAAAGCAGTGAAAGCACTGCAACAGTATATATATATATATATATATATCAGAAGGAAGGGGGTACGCAGTTTAAATCTGTTTACTCTCTTTTTGACTATCTCGGAAAAGGAGGTAGTAAGTATTTAATTTGCTGTGGAGGTGGTCTCTATGGCTAAAATAGTGCAATTAAAAGATTATATAAATGGAGTGTGGACGAATACATTTCCAAAACTTAATGATAGTGGTTGGATAACTTTGCCTCTAAACAGCGATACAGTTGTGGCAAACCAATCTTTTATCCCAGCATATAGAAAGATAGGTAATGTTGTATATATAACTGGCATTGCTAACCCAAAAGATAGCAACAATGAATTTAACAAATCGCCAACGACTGATAAAAATCTAGTTACAACTCTGCCTATCGGATTTAGGCCAGGAAAATTTGTTGATAAAATATGCCAAGGAAGTGGTGCAAGTTTATTTAGAATAGAATTATATACAACTGGACAGCTATATATAACAAGATATGGAGAAGGCACAAATGGCAATAACTTTGGTGCAAATCCACCAGTTAATGGGAATATATTAAATTTAGCGATAAATTACGTTTCTGCTGATTAAAAAATACGCACTATAATTAAATACGAAGAAAATATGGGAAAATTAACACAGCTACAAGACTATATAAACGGTGTGCTTACTAAAATATACCCAAAACTAAACTATGAAACAAGTAATGGTCTAACACTAAAAACCGGATTTGAATTTAGAAATAACAATATATCCGCTCCGTATTTACAAAAAAGTGGAAATACAGTTCAAATATGTTGCCAAATTTTCAAATCCGATTTAAGTGGTTTTTCCAAAGATGATGATGTGGTTGCAACAGTGCCTGTTGGTTTTATACCAAAAAAAGCTGTTGTATTTGCGGTAGGAATGGGGAAATCTAACGTAGATAACGGTTGGGGCGTAAATGGAACGGGTAGATGCCATATAGAAAGCAATACGGGATATATACACGTCAGGGCACCCGGGATAAGCATAGACGGCAATCAAGCTACGACATTTGATTATGCATATATTTATGCAACATATATAGTTTAATAAAAAAGAGAGAAAACATATAACTGCAAATAATTATGAGCAAAATAGGTCAACTAAACGAAAACGGGATAAATGTATTCCCTGTTTTATACAAAAAGAGTTTTGCAAGGATTGGTAGCGCTACGAAATATAAAAGGATTTTTCGATGGACAGCCCCGATAGCGTGGGAAAGAAGTTATTTTCTTTTGCACATAATGTCTAGAGCAGAACAGAATGATAGCATCCTTTTAAATGTAAAATTAGTAGTAAACAATTCTACTACAGATACGGGTGCAATGGTTAGATATATTCCGCTAAGCGGAAGTATAGAGGTATATGTAGTTAGATATGCAACATCAAGTAATGTAATTTTTGAATTATATGTACGTCAAACTGCTGTGCCTGCGAGTGCGTATGATGTAACTTTATTAACACAGTCACTTGGAAGCAATACACAGTTGGATTTCACAGAACAAG
>JAISHG010000042.1 GCA_031262685.1 Lachnospiraceae bacterium
TTTTGAACTTTTTTAGCATACTCTACATGATTATCTGTTATTGTTAATATCTTCGCTTGCATAGGTGCAATCCACACTGGGAACGCTCCTTTGGTTTCTTCTATTAGTAGCGCCATAAATCTATCTGATGTACCTAAAATTGCTCTATGAATTACAACTGGTCTGTGTTTTTTTCCATCTGCTCCAATGTACTCAAGTTCAAATCTTTGTGGTAATAAGAAATCTAATTGACATGTAGATAGAGTAACATCATGACCTATTGCAGTTTTTAGTTGAACATCTAATTTAGGTCCGTAGAACGCTGCTTCTCCTTCTGCTTCGTAGAAATCAATTTTTAATTCTCTTAAAACTTCTCTTAACTGTTCTTCTGCTTTTTCCCACATTTCGTCATCATCATAATATTTTTCTTTGTTATTTTTATCTCTTAAAGACAATCTGAATTTATAGTTTTCAAATCCAAAATCTTTATATACAGATAATATTAGTTCAACAACTTCTCCAACTATTTGCTTTATTTGTTCTGGCATAAGGAATATATGTGCATCGTTTTGACACATTTGTCTTACTCTTTCTAGTCCGGTAACGTTTCCGCTGTTTTCGTATCTAAAGTCGTGTGCTAATTCTCCTATTCTAAGAGGTAAATCTCTGTATGAATGTAACGAATTTTTGTATATTAGCATGTGATGTGGGCAGTTCATTGGTCTTAATACTATTTCCTCGTTATCTAATTGCATTGCAGGAAACATATCGTCTCTATAGTGGTCCCAATGTCCAGATGTTTTGTATAGTTCAACATTTGCAAGTGATGGTGTATATACGTGTTTATAGTTTAATTTTAATTCCTTATCTTGAATATATCTTTCTAGAAGTCTTCTTACTGTAGCACCGTTTGGCAAATATAGTGGAAGTCCAGAACCTACTAATTCATGAGTCATAAATATGTCTAATTCTTTTCCTAATTTTTTGTGGTCTCTTTGTTTTGCTTCTTCCAATATTTGTATATATTCTTCTAGTTCGCTAGCTTTTGGGAATGATATTCCATATATTCTTTGTAGCATTTTGTTTTTTTCGCTTCCACGCCAATATGCTCCAGAAGAAGATAATATTTTTATTGCTTTTACTTTTCCTGTACTTAGCAAATGTGGACCAGCGCACAAGTCTACAAAGTCTCCTTGTTTATAGAAACTTATTTCTTCTCCATGTTCTAAATCATTTATTAGCTCTACTTTATATGGTTCATCCTTCATTAAGTCTAAGGCTTTTTCTTTACTTAAAGTAAATCTTTCTATTGGTAAATCTTCTTTTATTATCTTTTTCATTTCTTCTTCTATTTTTGCTTTATCTTCATCTGTAAATGGATTTTCTATATCGAAATCATAATAAAACCCTTCATCTATTGCAGGTCCAATTGCAAATTTTACATTTGGAAATAATCTTTTTACGGCTTGTGCCATTATGTGTGAAGATGTATGCCAATAAGCTTTTTTACCTTCTAAAGAATTTTCAAATGTTAATATTTCTAATTTGCAATCCTTTGTTATTTCATATCTTAAATCTTTTACTTCTCCATCTATTTTACCTGCTACGGTCACTCTTGCTAATCCTTCACTTAATCTTTTTGCAACGTCTAATATAGAAACATTTTCTTCTATTTCTAAAATAGAGTCATCTTTTAATGTAATTTTAATCATAAACATCTTCCTCTCTTTCTATATACGAAGTTTATTATATCATTTATAAAAAAAAAGTAAACAATTGCATTTAAAATGTAGTATGGATTTTAAATTAAGCAAATAAGGTTTATGGTAAATTGTGTTTGACAAAGTAAATAAAATTTGTTAAACTGAATATATTATTAGAGCAGATGATTGTTGCAATATAAAAGAGGTGTACTTCTACCATAATAAAGTGAAGAGTCAAAAAGAGGAGTATCACTGCCAAATAAGTGTGAAGTTAAAAAGAGGTGTACTTCTACCAAATAAGTGAAGAATTTAACAGTAAGAGGGGTAATTTTTGTATTACCTCTCTTACTTAATTTATAGGAGAAAAATATGGTTAGATTATTTTTTTATGAAGTTAATGACGAATATATTAATTATCTACTAAAGTTTGACAATAGGATAATGTATACCAAGGAAGAGGATCGAAGATTCAAGAGAAAATATATAGGTATTTTATTTCAAATTGAAACCAACTATTATATTGCCCCTTTTTCTTCATATAAGCCAGAAAAGCACGATAAAATGAAAGACACTATAGATTTTATAAAAATTGGCAACAAAGCTATAATAAATTTGAACAATATGTTTCCAGTTCCTTTGGAAGTGATACAAAAAGTTAATATAGAAAAAATTTCGGAAATTGGCTATAAGAATCTATTGAGAGACGAATACAAATTATGTATTCCTAAATTTAATAAGATTATAGAAAACTCACATATATTATATAAACAAGTAACAATTCATGATATGCCTATAAAAAATAGATGTTGCAATTTCAAACTATTAGAGCAAAAATGCCAAGAGTATAACAAAAACAGATACACAACAGAAATGTAATATTGGCTTTTATGCTTTTAAAAAAAGAGCCATTGCATTTAAAATACTATTACTATATAATTACTCTATTATTACTAATAGGGGGTATTTTATGAGTAAAGTTGACGTTGCAATCATTATGGGAAGCGATTCGGATTTACCTATAATGCAAGATTGTGCAAAATTTTTAAGTCAAATGGATATTAGTTATGAAATAAGTGTTTTGTCTGTTCACAGATGTCCAGACGAAGCTATAGACTACGCAAAAACATTAAAAGAAAACAAAGTAAAAGTAATTATTGCTGCTGCAGGTGGTGCTGCTCATTTACCAGGAATTTTTGCCGCAATAGTACCTGTTCCTGTGATTGGTGTTCCAATAAAATCTAAAACATTAGACGGATTAGATTCTTTGTATTCTATCGTACAAATGCCAAGCGGAATCCCTGTTGCTACAGTTGCAATAAACGGCGCAAAAAATGCCGCAATTTTGGCAGCTTCTATTATAGGAGTTTCAGACGAAAATATACGAAACAAACTAATTTCTTTTAAAGAAGAAATGAAATCTGGTGTTATTGCCAAAAACGAAAAATTACATAGTTTAGGATACGAAAGTTATATTTCGCAAATGTAGAAAGGAAGATAAATATGAATAAAATTAGTAGTGGAAAAGTTAGAGAAATATACGATATCGACGAAGATAAACTTTTACTTGTTGTAAGCGATAGAATATCTGCATTTGACGTTATTCTACCAAGTTTAATCCCTAACAAAGGAAAGGTTTTAAATAAAATATCTGATTTTTGGTTTGATTTTACAAAAGATATAGTTAAAAATCATGTTATTTCAACAGATATAAAAGATTTCCCAGCAGAATTCCAAAAACCAGAATTCGAAGGAAGAAGTATGTTAGTAAAGAAACTAAAAATGCTTCCAATTGAATGTATTGTTAGAGGATATATTACTGGTTCTGGTTGGGCTAGTTATAAAGAAAACGGAACTGTATGCGGAATACAATTACCTGCTGGTTTGCAAGAATCAGAAAAACTTCCCGATGCACTATTTACTCCATCTACAAAAGCTGATCTTGGCGATCACGACGAAAATATTAGCTTTGAAAAAACTTGCGAAATTATTGGAGAAGAACTTGGCACAAAACTTAGAGATAAAACAATTGAAGTATATAAAAAATGTGCTGAATATGCTTTATCTAAAGGCATAATAATTGCCGATACAAAATTCGAATTTGGACTAGACGAGTCTGGCGAATTAGTTTTAGCAGATGAGGTTTTAACACCAGATTCTAGTAGATTCTGGCCTGCAGATTCTTATGTAGTAGGAAAATCTCAATCTAGTTTCGATAAACAATATATCCGCGATTGGTTAAAACAAAACAACTGGAATAGCGAGAACCCTTCTCCTTTACCAGAAGAAGTAATTAGTACAACATCAAAAAAATATATTGAAGCATACGAACTATTAACAGGAAAAACATTTTAGAATAAACAAAAAAGCTGCACATGTCTCGTGCAGCTTTTTTGTTTTGCATATTATTTAGGTACCCCCTATTTTTCTGTTTTGTACATTTTAAATAATGATGATAATTTTAATCTATTTCCATAGTGTAATATTGCTATTTTGTACACTTTTATAGATATATAGGCTAATAACACTGTTGTTACTAATAACACTGCTATTGATATACCTATTTCTGTTCCAGTTGCTGAGCCTGCAAAAATTCTTCCAGGCATCGAAAATGCTGCTGAGAATGGAAAGATTGACGCGAATTTACTTGCAGAACTATTTGGTACTGTTGCTGTAAAATATGCTAAGTAAAATGATATTAACGCTATCATAGATATTGGTCCGCTTGCTGCTTGAACATCCTCTGCTTTGCTAACTGTAGCACCTGTTACTGCAGCTATAAATGCGTAAATTGTGTATCCAAGCACAAAATATACTAAACATATTAAAACTGCAAATGGTGTTATATTCATAGTTTCAAG
>JAISHG010000096.1 GCA_031262685.1 Lachnospiraceae bacterium
AAATCATAATTCGCAAATTTAACAAATCTTATATCAGGTTCATCTATAGAAGTTTCATTGCTACTCATTTGAATATAAACATTCCATTCAGTTGGATTTAAATCAAGCGGAATACTTACAACTAAATTATAAGTTTTTATTGTGCCACATTTTATTTCCTCAGGATCAATATCAAGATGCATTCGATAATAATTTTCATCTTTCTCAAGCAATAAATAAGTATTGTTAATACCAATCGGATTTCCAAAACCCGTATTTTCAATGCTAATGCTTATATGTAAATTATCCCCTTGTTTTATTGTTTTAGTTAATCGACTTTCTTTTAGAACAAAGCGGTATCCTAAACGACTAAATATATAATCAAAACCATTTTGCCCCGCAAATACTTCATCTATTTCTTCAGTAACCGTTTGACTTTTCCAAAATTCAAACATATTCTCATCGTATTCTGAATTCAAATAATTCGTATGTAATAAACGCATTTCTCTATTAGCATTAGTTATATTAGAGTATGCTTCGTCCCTAAAAACAGCCTCGCCACCATAGAAAGTATTAGCTGTTATTGATTCCATATAAATTAAATCTTCTTCTCTTTTTTTATTATCATAAGTTCCCATATCACTATATGTGCTTAAAAAGGCATCGTTATATTGACCAAAACGTTTAATTACATCTTCGTCATTATTAACATGTTCCATATAATTCCTATAATCCTTTGGTTCTCTAATAGATATTTGTGTTAAAGGTGAAGAATTTTCAAACATAGCATCTAAAACTTGATTTTCGTAAACGACACCTTCATATATAGTTGAATGCCATTCCCCATAAGCACCAATAAATCCTGCTTGATAAACAGGTATAATATCAGCATATTTTTTTAGTATAGGACCAACTTGTTCGATATGTTTTAACATGGTGCTAAAGTTATCAGGTTCGATTACAGGTCTATCCCCGTAATTAAATCTAATAATTACTTGATAACCCATTTCTCCATATTTTTCAAGAAAATCACTAAGAGCTTGCAGTCCATCATCAGTAATTGGACTGTTAAGTGTTTTATCTAAAGTTACAACTAATGTTACTAATGTTAATTTATTCCTCTCGCCCTGTAGAAGGTCAGAATTAGCATTTTTTAACATAGTTAACTTTTCTTCTTCAGTATAAATTTCTGGTAAAGTTATATGCCTAGATATATAAAAACCTCTATTTGGATTAGCATATTTCAAATTCGATTCGTTGTAGTTTAAATCGATTAATTCTGTTTTTAATATATTGTAGTCTTCTTTAATTTCTGGTGTTGGTGTTGGAATAGTCGTTGGCTCCTCTGTAGGCTCTGGTGTTGGTGTTATTGTAGGACTAGTAGTTGGATCTACTATAATTTCTGGCGTAGTCGTGATAATTGGCGTTACTATAGGTGTAATCGTTGGATCTATCTTAATATCTGGTGTTGTAGTAATTATTGGTGTTTTTGTAGGATTAGCTTTTGGCTCCTCTGTAGGCTCTGGTGTTGGTGCTATTGTAGGTGTTACAGCAGGACTAGCTTTTGGCTTCCCTGTAGTTTTCGGTTTTGTAGTAATAGTTGGAGTTACTGTAGGAGTAGTTTTTTGCTCTTCCTTAATTTCTGATGCAGAAGGAACTAGTGGTATTGCATCAATAGGTTCTGCTTCTTCTGCTATTTTGGGATTAGTACTGGTTTTTGGTGATACATGAGTGTTAGTTTCTGGATTTATGTTTTGAGCAACATTACTAGTTACATCTTGAGATTTGTTTTTATTAGTTAATAAATATGCAATTATACAAATACATACAAATACGGATATTCCTATTAGAGTGTTAACTAAAACCTTTTTATTCATCTCACACCACTATCCTTAAAACCATTACAATATGTAGCAATTATAATCTATCCCCATAATATTGTCAAGAAACCAACGTTTACATAAGGTTGTTGTAAGTCCTTTATCTTTCTTCAATTTCTTTCTTTTTACCAAGAACATTGGTTATTCTCTTAACTGCTTTTCCTCTTGGTTTTAGTTCTAATTGTTCTGCTTTAGAAAGTTCTGCTACTGTCCTACCATCTTCTAGCTCAAAAATTTCATCAAAGCCAAATCCATTTTCTCCTCTTAAATCTTCTGCAATATATCCTTCTAAAGTTTCAATAATAACTTTTGTATCTTTTCCATTAGAAATTGCAATTGCAGTACTATTTGTCGCCTTTCTTTTTTCTTTTGAAACACCCCTTAATTTCTCTAAAATCGCTATATTTCTATCCCTATCCGTTCCTTCTAAAAATCTTTTTGTATGCACTCCGGGTTCTCCGTTTAAATATTCTACACATACTCCAGAATCATCTGCTATACACAATTTACCATCTAGTAATTTAGCTATAGTTTCTGCTTTTTTTATTGCATTCCCTTCAAATGTTGATGCATCTTCTTCTACTTCTATATCTATGCCAGATTCACTTTGTGAAATCACTTTATACTCTGGCAACAATTCCTGAATTTCGTTTATTTTATCCTTATTATTAGATGCTATAACAACAATTGGAATTTCTGTTTCCATGTCTATTCCCTTCTTTATACTTGTTTCTAGCTGTTCCATGTTAATACTAGAAAGTTTTTCTATAAATGAGCATAGCTTATTCATAGAAAAACAAGCGAGCTCCCCTTCTTCAAATCCAATTACATTTTCTATTTCTTTGGGTATTATTATATTGTATTTTTCAATTAATTCCCTATTTGTTATATCATAATCTCTATACAAATCTTCAATTGTCTTGTCTTTAAGAGAATTAGCATCTATAACTTTTTCAAAAAATAA
>JAISHG010000109.1 GCA_031262685.1 Lachnospiraceae bacterium
CAAGAATTTTTTGTTCAAGTTCAATTATCCTTTCGAATTTGTAGTGGTTGATTCCAATAATTTTTCTGATTTTGGTTCGTCCGTTATTTTATTATTTTCGTCTGGTTTTTGTTCGTCCGCCGTTTCATTTGGTTCAGCATCTGATTTATTGTTTTCGTTTGGTTTTGTATTTTCTTCGGTTTTGGTTTCGTTTTCCAATTTTTTTGATTCGTCTGGTTTTGATGATTCGGTTGATGCAGCGTCTGATTTTGGCGTATCTGTTTCAGAAGGGCGCGAGTCGGCCTTTCCTACGATGGATTCCTTACCGCTCGGCCCCTACGTTATTCGATTTTGAGGTATCTTCTGGTTTAGGCGCCCCTACAGCGTCCGGTTTTTCTATTTTTGTTTTGTTTAATTCGCTTTTGATATTTACAATTGGAATGTTAGCATATAAAGCTGGCGCACCATTTGTTCCATCTGAATTTGTTTTATTTGTTAGCCTTACATCTATTTCTTTTTCGTCAACATCAATGTATTTTTTTATTACATCTATTATTTCTTGTTTCATTAGTTCAAGGAAGTCTGTAGATACATTAGCTCTATCTTGCATTAAAACTAAATGTAATCTTTCTTTTGCTGTTTCTTTTGAACCAGCTTCTTTTTCTTCCATTTTGAATAATTTTTTCAAAAAGTTTGTTATATTTTCAAACATGTGCTCCCCTCCATATGGAATTATTTTTTTCTACTGAAAAATGCTTTTATTCTTGCTATAATACCTAAATCTTTTCCTGGTATTGTTACTTCTATATTTTCTCCTAAGATTCTCTTTGCTATTTCCATATATGCTTTTCCTGAAGGAGCTCTTCTGTTTTGCACTACCGGCTCACCTTTATTTGTTTGGGTAATAATGTTTTCATCATCTGGCACTACTCCTATAAGCTCTATAGAAAGTAAGTCTATTATATCGTCCACATCCATCATTTCGCCTTTTCTAACCATTGTTGGTCTAAGTCTGTTTACTATTAGTTCTGGATTTTTTATTTCTGATGATTCTAATAAACCTATTATTCTATCTGCATCTCTTATTGCTGATATTTCCGCTGTTGTAACTACTATCGCCCTACTGGCTCCGGCTATTGCGTTTTTAAATCCTTGCTCTATTCCTGCTGGACAGTCTATTAATATATAGTCGAATTCTTCTTTTAATGATGCCGTTAGCTTTTTCATTTGCTCTTCGTTTACTGCACTTTTATCTCTTGTTTGTGCAGCTGGAAGTAAGAACAATTCTTCATAACGCTTGTCCTTTATTAAGGCTTGGCGTAATTTACATTTTTCTTCTACAACATCAACTATATCGTACACTATTCTGTTTTCTAGTCCCATAACAACATCTAGGTTTCTTAATCCTATATCTGTATCTATTAAAACTACTTTTTTTCCTTCTAATGCTAAAGCAGAACCCAAGTTGGCAGTTGTTGTTGTTTTTCCAACTCCACCTTTTCCAGATGTTATTACTATTACTTCTCCCATAATAATCCTCCTAATATTCTCGTACCTTTATTTACATCTGGGCGTATGCAATACGCCCCTACAATGTCTGGTTTTAATGCATCCATTGTTTTTTGGTGGGCGCATGGTCATGCGCCCCTACAATTTATCTCATTTACATATCTTCTGTCATTTTTTCTAAATCTAATATGTATTGCCATCTTGAATCTACTTCTTTTTGGAATTCTTCTATCATCCATTCATTTCCTGGCTTAAACATATGACTAAATCTTTTTTGTGGTTTTAAGAATTGTTCTATTGGTAGTTTGTTTTTTGGTTTGTAATTTACAATATATTTTCCATCTATAACTTCGTATAATGGCCAATAGCATGTTTCTACAGCAAGTTTATTTATTTCCATTAACATGTCTGTAGAATATCCCCATCCTCTTGGGCATGGCGCAAGTACATTTAAGAATGTTGCACCTTCTGTGTATATCGCTTTTTCTGCTTTTTCGTATAGGTCTTTAAAGTTTACTGTAGCAATAGTTTGAGCTACATATGGCAAATGATGTTCTTTCATTATTTGTGTTAAATCTTTTCTAGATTGCATTTTACCTGGCACTTTTGTTCCTGCTGGAGATGTTGTTGTGTCTGCAAATCTAGGTGTTGCAGAAGAACGTTGAATTCCTGTATTCATGTATGCTCCGTTATCGTAACATACATATGTCATATCGTGTCCTCTTTCCATTGCACCAGATAAACTTTGGATTCCTATGTCGTATGTTCCTCCGTCTCCACCAAATGCTATGAATTTTGTTACTTTATCTTTGTCTATTTTACCAGTTCTTTTCATCGCTTTATATGCTGCTTCTGTTCCAGATGCTGTTGCCGCAGAACATTCAAACGCTGTATGAATAAATGAATCTGTCCATGCAGAATATGGATATATGAATGTAGACACTTCCATACATCCTGTTGCAGCAGTTATTACAGCTTCATCCTCTTTTTTTAATGCTCTTAGAATCATTCTTGCTACTGCCGGTGCTCCGCAACCTGCACACATTCTATGTCCTGAAGTAAAACGTGATGGTTTTTCTGCCATTATTTCTTTTAAATTATATGCCATTTTATTTTCCTCCCCTAACGCCTAAATATCTGTATGGATTTCCAATGTCTCCTGTTTTAATTATTTCTTCCAAATCCTTATATACAGTTTTTATATGTTCTTCTGTAGTATCTCTACCACCAATTCCATAAACGTAGTTTATTACTGGATTTTGCATTTTATTTACATACATTGCTGATGTTACGTCTTCGAATAATGCTCCTCCTGATGCGTTTAATGAATCTGATTTGTCTAATACTGCTATTGCTTTTATGTTTTTTAGTGCTTCTGCTACTTCTTTTGCTGGGAATGGTCTATATACACGTATTTTTAATACGCCTGCTTTTATTCCTTGCTCTCTTAAAATATCTGCTGTGTACTTTGCAGTTCCTGCAGTTGAATTCATACAAACTATTGCCATATCTGCATCTTCTAATTTGTATTCTTCGAACAAACTATATTTTCTTCCTGTTAGTTTTTCAAATTCTTTTGAAACGTTTAGTATTACGTCCTTTGCATTTTTCATTGCTTCTGCTTGTTGTCTTTTGTGTTCGAATAAGTATGTTTGTAAATCTAAAGGTCCTACTGCTATTCTTTCTTTGTAGTTTAATAAATAGTGTTCTGGCTTATATTCTCCTACAAATTTCTTTACATCGCTATCTTCTATTAACTCTATGTTTTCAATTGAATGTGAAGTTATAAATCCATCTTGACATATCATAAGTGGAAGAAGTACATCTTTATGTTCTGCAATTCTATGTGCCATTATTAAGTTATCGTATGCTTCCTGATTGTTTTCTGAAAAAAGTTGTATCCAACCAGAATCCCTAGCTCCCATCGCATCTGAATGATCGTTGTGAATGTTTAAAGGTCCTGATACTGCTCTATTTACTAGAGACATAACTATAGGAAGTCTAAGGCTTGATGCTATGTATATCATTTCCCACATTAGTGATAATCCATTTGCAGATGTTGCTGTCATTGCTCTAGCTCCTGCGGCCTCTGCACCTATACATGCACTCATTGCACTATGCTCACTTTCTACTGCTACAAATTCTGTATCTACTGCTCCGTTGTTTACGAAACTAGAAAAATACTGTGGTATTTCTGTTGATGGTGTTATTGGAAATGCTGCCACAACATCTGGGTTTATTTGCTTCATTGCTACTGCGGCTGCTTCGTTTCCACTTAAACGTTCTCTAATTGACATTTTTATTTCCTACCTTTCTTATTTTTATTATTCCTATGACATTGTAATTGCGCTAAACGGACATACTTTTGCACATATTCCGCAGCCTTTACAACTATCGTAATCGAAATCTTCTCTTTTTTGCTCTTTGTTCACTGGTATTGAGTTTTCTGGGCAAACTGGAAAACATATTCCGCATTGCTTACATTTTTCTGATACAAAGATAGGTTTTGTGCTTCTCCAATCTCCTGTTTTAAATGTTCTTGCGTTTCCTGCTTCGTATATGTTTCCACCTATGGTTAGCTCTTCCCATGTTGCAGATGTATCTACTTTGTTTTGCATTTTAATCATTCTCCTTTTTTATATAAAACTTTCGTATATAATATATATTTTATAATACATATTGTCAATAATTATTACGGATATAGTATCTCTTTTAATATTTGCTTACCAATTATCAAATCCTCTTTTGTTGTGATTTTGATATTGTCGTAATCACAATCTATTACCTTCACTTTTTCATTCATCTTTTCTAGAATCATGCAATCGTCGGTTATTCCCTCTTCGTTCTTGAACATGATGTGCCCTTTTAATAACACATTTCTATTAAAGCATTGTGGGGTAGATATTTCGTATGTATTGCTTCTTTTAGTGGTTTCGGTAACCAGCCCTTCTTCGTTTACTATTTTAATGGTATGTTTTGTTTTTGCACCTACTGTTACGCCATTATAGTGTTCCATGTTTTCTATGCACTCATTTATATATCGGTCTTTTAGTATGGGTCTTGCGCCATCTTGAATTATTACTATATCTGAATTTATGCTACTTATAGCATTATAAACAGTTTCCTGTCTCGAGTTTCCCCCTAGGCAGAACGATATTTTTTTAGCCTCTTTTATGTTTTTAATTATCTCTTTTAATTCTTGTTCATCTTCTTTTCTGCACGCTATTAGAATATCATCTACATACAAATTATTTATGAATGCATTTAGGCTGTACTCTACTACGGCTTTGCCGTTTAGCACTAAAAGATTTTTATTTTGACCGCAAATTCATTCTGGTACTATTACCTGCTGTACATATCACCGCCGTTATACTTCTACCATTATACATGTTTTACCCCCCCTTCTAAATTGTTTTTGCATAAAACATGTTCTTATATTTTTCTTTTAATTTGTAATATGATTCTTTCGCTTCTTTCTTTTCTTTATATATCCCACAGACAGCAGAACCAGAGCCCGTCATAAAACTAGCCATTGCACCAAATTTTATAAAATCTTCTTTAATTTTTGTTATTACAGACTCTTTTTCTATTACATTATCGAAACTATTATACAAATTTTTAGTAATAGTTAGTAAGTCTTGATTTTTTATAGACTTTATAACTTCATTTACTTCGTTATTATATTTAATAAAATCTTGGCTAAAAAAGTTATTATCTAGTTTTCTGTACATCTCTCCTGTATTAAGGGTGATATCAGGTTTTATTATAACAAAGTAGTAGCTCATTTTGCTGTCTATTTTAGTGATTTTTTCTCCTATATTCTCCATTAATTTTAATCCATTTGTAAGTAGAACTGGAACATCTGCTCCCACTTGTTTTGCAATATCAATTTTTTCTTCTTGAGACAAATTTAGTTCATACAAATTATTCATTAAATTTATAAACGTAGCAGCATCTGCACTTCCCCCTCCGAAGCCCTGCTCCATAAGGTATGTGCTTTATTAGTTTTACTTTTACACCTTTTATTTGATTGTACTTATCTTTCATTAGCTTATATGCTTTTACTATTATATTTTGCTCGTTATTTAATTCTTGAATATCGCAGTCCAACTGTATATTCTCGTCCGTTTTTTCTATGTATAGTTCATCGTATAAACTTATTCCTTGAACAATTGATTCTAAATTATGATACCCATCTTCTCTTTTGTCTAATATGTTTAATACTAAGTTAACCTTACACCTACATTTTTTATATAACATTTATTTTACCTCATTCTACTGTTATTATAGCTATTACGCTAATTCCGTTCCCTTTTCCACTTTCTGTTAATCCTTCTCCAGATGTAGCAGTTATGCCAATTTGACTGGCATTAATATTCATAATTTTAGCTATACTTTCTCTCATTAATTCCATTTTATCCGCTAGTTTAGGTGTTTTGCATTCTACTGAAATAGATAAATGTACTATATTTTCTTTTAAGTATTTTAATGCTTCTTTTAGGTATTCTTTGCTATCTGTTATTCCATTTTCACACATCTTATCTGCAACTTTTCCTAATATGTTTTTGCAAGTAATTCCAGATACTGCATTTGTTATTGCATGCAAAACTACATCCCCATCGCTGTTTGCAAGCAAAGGGCGTTCTCCTTCAAAAGTTACAGCGCCTAATACTAATTTTTTATCACTTTTCTCAAAATCTATTCTATGACTATCTTGTCCAATTGCAACCTTCATTTTAAAACCACCTATTCTTTATTTAATCTTTAGGCATTATATCATATGTTACAAAATTTTGTGTTTATTTTTGTCGATTTATAGCGATAAAAATACGAACATATTTTTTGAATTTTATAGACGTATAATGTAAATAATTGTATAAGAAAAGTGGCTTCGCCATATGTGCAAAATGCTTCGCATTATTGCACAGACTAATGAAACTTAACCTTGTTGTATAGAAAAAATCGTCGATTTTTCCTATACAATAATCAGTTTACATAAAGTATAAAAATAATTTGACTATCGCCCAAAAATGGTTTATACTTGTAGCAGTGCTATATGCAATAAATAATTTTTGGGAGGACTTGCAAATATGAAGAAGAAGCCAGAGCGGAAATACCTAATTGCGATTATTATAGCAACTCTTTTTCTTTTGATTTTAATTGCAATTTTTGTTGCGCTTGAAATCTTTAAAGAAGACGGAGACTATAAAGAAGAGGTAACTACAGTAACTACGGTAACTACAGTTACTACATCGCAAACGGAAGCACCAGAAACCACGACATCACGGCGGGAAACATCGGCTAGTAGTTCATATTATTCCGAAACGGAATCGTCTGCAGTTACTACTGCACCGACAACGACCGAAATAATTGTAACTACAGCACCTAAGCAGGAAGAAACATCAGTAACTGCCGGAACTACGGCACCTGAGCCTATTCCTGAGGAAACCACGGTTGTTACTTCGACTACGGGAGTAGTAACAACAACGAGCGTAACAACGGTTCCGTCAACAGCTGTAACTTCAGCAGACT
>JAISHG010000122.1 GCA_031262685.1 Lachnospiraceae bacterium
CATATTTTTATTGGGTCATTTTCAAATTCTTCTAACAGATATGTTACTAATTCTTCAGACTGTTTTTCACTTCCAACTATTGGAGATACCTCTGTTTCGATGTCTGCTCTTATCATGTGAATCGATGGTGCTTTCGCCTTTAATCTTACACCAAATCTCGAACCTTGTTTTACCATTTCCGGTTCTTCTAACACTAATTCTTCCATTCCTGGCGTTACAATTCCATATCCGGTACGCTTTACTTCATCTAAAGCATATGATATTTTGTCGTATTCTTTTTTAACTTTTGCCATTTGAGTTATACTTAAGAATAAATCAGTTTCATTCTTTACTTCTATACCAGATATTTCACTTAAAACTTCATAAAATAATTCATCTTTCAATTCAATATTTACATGTACTTCGCCCGTTCCTAAATTGATTGCATTTACATTGCTTTTAGTTATTATGTCTGTTGCCTGTATTTTTTCTAATGAAGAATTTATTTCTCTAACCAATTTTATTCCTTTAAATGCATCTTTTATTTCTTTAAATAATTCTGATTTTAAAGGTGTGTCGAAATCCAATCCTTCTACCCATTTAGGGAAATTTATATTTATTGTTTCAATTGGAAATTCGTATAGTATTGTTCCAAAAATGTTGTTTACGTCTTCTGCGCTTAATTTAGAACAATCTGTTGGTACTACAGACGTATTGTATTTTTCGCTTAGTTCGCTTGCAAGAGCAACTGCAGCATCGCTTCTAGGAGACTTTGTATTTAAAACTATTACAAATGGTTTGTTTAACTGCTTTAATTCACCTACAACTCTTTCTTCTGCCACAACATAATCTTCTCTTGGAATTTCTGTAATAGAACCGTCTGTTGTTACTAATATTCCTATAGTAGAATGTTCTTCTATTACTTTTTTTGTGCCAATTTCAGCAGCTGTTTCAAATGGCATTTCTTCTTTAGACCATGGTGTTTTTATCATTCTTGGCACATCATTTTCCATATAACCAAGCGCGTTATTTACTAAATAACCAACGCAATCTACTAAACGGGTCTTTAATTTTAAATTACCATCTAGGGTTATTTCAACTGCTTCATTAGGAATAAACTTTGGCTCTGTTGTCATAACAGTTTTTCCTGCTGCACTTTGTGGAAGTTCGTCTCTGGTCCTTTCTTTTTGATAACTATTAGAGATATTAGGTATTACCAATAAGTCCATAAAGTTTTTTATAAATGTAGATTTTCCTGTTCTTACAGGTCCAACTACTCCCACATATATATCACCATTTGTTCTTTCCTTAATATCTTCATATATTCTTTGCTTTTCCATATAAATTTTACCTCCTAAATAAAATGTTTGTACTACTAAACTTTAATAAATGTATATTAACGTTTTCGATTTAATATTACTGATTTTGTAATTTTTTTTAAATTTGTATATTTCTTGAGTCTTTTGGAAAATATATCTATAAATTTACATTTGGTTAGGAGTAGTTAATGTTCAATTTAAAAACTTTTTTGGATTCTAATTTAGGTAAATTATTTGTATATAAAAAGAATAAAGATTATGAGTTTTCTTTGCCTATTGCGTGCGATTTTGAGGAAGATTCCATAGTTAATAATAATGTTCCATACGAACTAGAATTAGATCCATCGTTTAAAAAAGTAGGCACTAAACTAAGCGATAACTTAGATTATATAAAAGCTAAATACCATATTCTTATTAATAGTGATATTCAAATAAAAGAATTTAATATTCTATTAGAAGACAAAAGTTACAGTGCTTTCATTATTTATATCGATGGCATGGTTAATAGTGAAATAATTAATGATTTCATTTTAAGACCTCTAATGCTAAGAAATAAAACAAATACTCATGATAGAAAAAAAGATAAAGAAAGTAAACTAAGTAGCTTTAGCCTAGAAGACTACATTATCAATTGTTTAATTCCACAAAATAGAATCTTAAAAAAAGAAGAGTTTAATGACATTATTCTTGAAGTAAACGGCGGAAACTGTGCTTTATTTATAGATACATTAGGTGTGGCGTTTACTGCCGAAGTAAAAGGTTTTAAACAAAGAAGTATTTCTACTCCATCTAACGAAGTTGTTGTAAGAGGTTCTCAAGAAGCTTTTGTAGAATCAATTAGAACAAATACTTCTATATTAAGAAGAGTAATAAATAATGAGGATTTGATTATAGAAAATAGTTATGTGGGGAAATTTAGTCATACCGCTGTTTCAATATGTTACTTAAAAAACATTACTAATAATGATTTAGTTGCAGAGGTACAATACAGAATCAATAATTTAGACATAGATTATCTTATTTCCTCTGGACAATTAGAACAACTTATTCAAGATAATTCTCACAGCATTTTTCCGCAAATTGTTGCAACTGAAAGAGTAGATAAAACAGCAAGTCATTTGCTTGAAGGAAGAGTTGTTGTTTTAGTTAACGGTACTCCTTATGCATTAGTTATGCCTGGTGTTTTTAACGATTTTTTATCTTCTTCAGAAGATTTAAATTTAAAGTCTCAATATTCAAACTTAATTAGAATAATAAGAATACTATCTGCGTTCTTATCTGTTTTACTTCCCGGTATATATGTTGCAGTAACCAGTTACCATCACGAACTCATACCTACACAGCTGCTTTTTGCGATTGCTGCTACTAGAGAATCCGTACCATTTCCTATTATTATAGAAACACTAATTATGGAGACGGCTTTCGAACTTATTAGAGAAGGAGGTCTTAGAGTACCTTCTCCTATAGGACCTACTATTGGTATTGTTGGAGCACTTATTTTAGGAGAAGCTGCGGTAAGTGCAAATATTGTTAGCCCAATTCTTATTATAATTGTTGCAATCACGGCTTTATGCTCATTTACAATACCTGATTTATCGTTAAACTTTACATTTAGAATACTACGTTTTGTATACATTTTCTTAGGCTTCACTGCAGGTTTTTTAGGGCTAGCATTAGGCTTATTTGCCCAATTAGTTTGGCTTTGTAATTTAACATCTTTTGGTTCGCCATATTTAACTCCATATTTATCTAAAGCTACTTTAAGAACTACCAGTTCCCTATTTGTAGCTCCTGCGTGGAAAAGAGAGAACAAGCCAACATTTTTAAATTCAAAAAAAGCAGATTCTCAAGGAAAAATAAGTATGCGTTGGAAATATCCAAAAAGTCATTAAAGAAGGGGTGCGCATGTTATGGAAAACTCTAAAATGGGAGTAATTGAAGCAGTATTTTTTGTACTTGCTGTAATAACAAATAAGATAATATTAAATTTCCCAAAAGAAATAGTTTTGTGGTCCGGAAATAGTGCTTGGCTTAATGTAATATATATAAGCATTATAGTAGGAGTATTGGCTATTATTGTGTGTAATCTTTTTAGTAAATTTGGTGGATATGATATTTTAGATATATCTCATTATTTAGGCGGAAATTTTTTAAAAATAGCTCTTGGCACAATTCTAATTGTTATCCCTTTGTTCAATTCTATAGATTTAGTAAGAGATTTTTCCGAAGATTTAAAACTTATCTATTTTAACACTTCTCCACTAATTTTCATTAGCTTATTTTTTGTTATAGCTGCAATTATTGCAAATAAAGCTGGCTTTACTGCCATATTTAAAACATGCACAATTATTATGCCTATTGTAATGATTAGTATTGTTGTTATACTATTTTCACATTTAAAGAATTTTGAAATAGAGCGTTTACTTCCTATCTTTGGTAACGGTGTAAATGAGACATTCATAAGTGGTCTTTCAAATATTTCTGTTCATAGTGGCTTTTTATTTCTATTCTTTTTAATGCCTTTTTTAAAAAACACAGAAAAATATAAAAAAATAGGTATAATTGCATGGATACTATCTAGCCTATACCTTTTACTTAGTGTCCTTTCTCTACTTTTGGTGTTTGCATCTTCAACTGTTACAAAAGAACCTCTATCTTTATATTTAATTGTAAGAACTATTGAATACGGGACTTTTTTTCAAAGAGTTGATGCCCTATTTATACTATTATGGATTTTATCAACTATGACATATCTTAGTGTACTAATGTTTATGGCATTATATATTTTCAAAAAAATATTTAATACTGAAGATAGAAAAGTATTAGCATCATGTTTTGGAATGTTAATACTTGCACTTTCTCTTATACCAGAAAACACAGTTATACTTACGACTATCCAAGAAACATTCTTTAAATATTATTTTCTAATAACAATTTTTATACTTTGTCCTATAATTCTATATCTTGCAAGTAGGAAAAAGAAAAAAGAATTACAAAATAACAAACCAATAACTAAGAATATACCAATAATTTAAACTATAAGGAGGATGTATTATGCGAAATACAATAGCTGTATTACTAATAATAACTGTTTGTTTGTTTTCTCTAACAGGCTGCTATGATGCAAGAAGTATAGAAACTCTGTCATATGCAATAGCAATAGGTATAGATGAAGGCGAGACTAATATGCTTAAACTTACAGTGCAATTTGTAAATCCTTCATCTATGGGTTCAAATAAAGGTGGTAGCACTTCTAGTAGCGAACCAACTACTATTACTTCTGTCGAGTGTGCTTCTTTAGATTCTGGTATAAATATTATGAATAGTTTTATAAGCAGACAAATCAATTTATCTCAATGCAGAATTATTGTTTTTTCCGAAACCATTGCCGAAAAAGGAATTTCTGAATACTTATATACATTAACAGATAATATCGAAATAAGGCCAAATTGTAATATTGTAGTAAGCACGTGTAGCGCAGAAGAATTTTTACAAAATTCAGAACCTGCATCTGAAACACTATTGGGTAAATACTACGATTCAATAGTAAATGCGAATAAATACACTGGTTCAACAGATGATATTGAGCTTTCGGATTTTTTTACAGCTTATAAGGATACCTTTAGAGAGCCTTATGCTGTTTTAGCAGGAATCAATTCCCCAGATACTCCTATGGAGTATCAAGATGCTAGCAAATCTACAATAGATTCTGGATACGTAGCAGACAAATCATCTGTATTAAACGATACATTTATGCAAAGCATTGGTATTGCTGTCTTTCGTAGCGACAAACTTGTTGGAGAATTAAACGTTGGAGAAACAATTTCACATTTACTTCTATCCAACAGATTACATCAATGCCATATTACTGTTCCAAGCCCATTTAGTGAAAATGGCATTATAGATTTACGCATAATTCCAACTATGGATTCAAAAAAAGAAGTTACTTTAGTTAATAACACACCTTATATTACTTGTGAAGTCTTCTTATCTGGTGAAATATTATCTTCTACCAAGGGTATAAATTTCACAGAAAATTCTAATATCGATTTAGTGGAATCATATGTAGATGCATATATGGAACAACAAATTTCAGAATATTTGTATAAAACATCCAAAGACTTTAAGTCCGACATAATAGGTTTTGGTTCTAAGGTTGTCGGAAATTATTTAACTACCGAAGATTGGGTAAATTCAAATTGGCTTGATAATTATCAAAATAGTTTTTTTGACGTAACCGTTGTATCAGATATTAAAGTAGGCGAAACATTTTCTAAAATTGATTAAAAGGGGTAATTTCAATGTTTATAAATATGATATATTTTTTATTATCTTTATTGGTTTTCGGAAAAACCGTTAGTTATGCATTATATGAATACAATAAGAACAAAAATAAACCAGCAGGAATTGCTATAATAACTATCAGCATAATATCAATTATTATTTCTAATATATATATTTTTTATAGATTATAATCTTTTGTATAAAACTCTCAAGTTTACAAATACTAACTAAAAATAAATTAGTAGGTGGTAAATTTGAACAAACTTTATATTTTTATTATATTTATAGTAGTAATTGTATTAGGATATTTTACAGGAACATATATTTACAAAATAAATAATATGGGTGAAGAAACTACTCCTAATTACGTTGCAGAAGTTGTTGATGATGAATGTGTAATTGAAGGAGAACTTTATGAAAATGGTGAATTAAAAGAAGTTTTATCTGAAGAAGAAAAACTATCTCCAAATGCAATTATAAGTATTGAAAAATATTATAAAGATTGTGGTCATACAGTAAAAACAAGAAGTGTAATCGATACAAGTTTAGTAAATTTAACAAAGGAGGATTTGCAAAACAAATATGAGGCTTATGAAGTAACAAGCTTTTCACCAGCTGAAGCAATTTTATATATAGAACTAGAAGGAAGCTGCAAGGAACATTATATTGTTAAAGAAGTTGATGGATATGTTACAATTTATGAAATAGATGATACTGGAAGAGAAACATTAAAACAAACAACCGAAATAGAAACAGATTTTTTAACAATTACAGATAAGGCAAATTTAGAAAGTGGTATTCTAGTATATGGAAACGATTCATTAAATAGTTTATTAGAAGATTTTGAATAAATTAAAAAATTCCGCTTTTTTAGCGGAATTTTTATTATATTTAAGCTGTTTTTAACGCATTTAATTTTTTTGCTAGATTTGATTTTTTTCTTGCAGCTGTGTTCTTTTTTATAACACCTTTTGTGCAAGCTTGATCTATTTTTTTAGTTGCAGTAACAAAAAGTGCATTTGCTTCTTCTTTATTATTTTGTTCAATTGCTACTTCTACTTTTTTTATAGCTGTTTTACATCCTGTTTTTATCATATTGTTAATAGCTGTTTTCTTTTCTATAACTTTAACTCTTTTTATAGCAGATTTGATATTTGGCATATATTTTGCACCTCCCCATAAGTAAACTAAATTTATCTAAAATATTTTATCACGCATGTATTCAAATTGCAAGCTAATATTTCACATTATATAATTGTTTTAACTAATTGTTCATGTATTTATTTTTTGCAAAATTCCATGTGTCTCTACACATATCTATTATTCCTCTAGTTGCTTTCCATCCCAGCTCTCTTTCAGCTTTTGATGCATCTGCATAAAACTCTGCAATATCTCCTGGTCTTCTTTCTGTAATTTTATAATCTATTTTTGTAGCAGTTACTTTTTCAAATGTATTTATTATATCAAGTACAGAATACCCAATTCCAGTTCCTAAATTATATGTCTGTACTCCTGCGTTAGAATTCTTCATGTGTTCTAATGCTTTAATATGACCTATTGCTAAATCCACAACATGGATATAATCTCTTACTCCTGTTCCATCTCTTGTTTCGTAATCATTTCCAAAAACATTTAGTGTTTTTAGTTTTCCTGCAGCTACTTGCGCAATATATGGCATTAAATTATTAGGTATTCCATTCGGGTCTTCGCCAATTTTCCCACTTTCGTGTGCACCAATTGGATTGAAATAGCGAAGCAACATTACTTTAAAGTTTTTATCTGCTATACAAGTATCTTTTAAAATTTGTTCAATAAATAACTTTGTGGTTGCATATGGATTTGTTGTAATAGCAACTGGATATTCTTCTTTATACGGTATTGGATTTTTCTCTCCATATACAGTTGCTGTAGAACTAAATATAATACTCTTACAATCAAATTCTCTCATTACTTGAAGCAATACTAGAATCCCTGTAATATTGTTATAATAATACTTTATCGGCTCTTTTACAGACTCTCCAACCGCCTTAAATCCAGCAAAATTTATTACTGAATCTATTTTGTTTTCCTTAAAAACCTTACTTAAGCTTTGCTTATCCAATATATCCACATTGTAAAACTTAAATTCTCTCCCTGTTATATCTTTTATGGCATCCAAAACTTCTGGTTTACTATTAGAAAAATTGTCTACTATAACAATTTCTTCCCCCTGTTTTAATAATTCTACTGCTGTATGACTCCCAATATATCCTGTGCCTCCTGTAACTAATACCATTATAATTCCTCCAATCTTTATATACCAATTTTTTAATTTATTGCTGTTTCCCACATTTGTTTTATATTATCTTGAGAAAATTTCAAGCTTTTTTCTTTGGCATTATTTCCCAATCCAATTAGTCTACCTTTGTTTTCTAAAAGTTCAGTAACTTTTTTTGCCATTTCTTCTTTATTTCTATTATTTATAATATATCCATTTTTTTCATTATCTATTAACTCTAAAATTCCCTTTGCAGAATCAAATGCTATACAGGGAATTCCATAACTAAGTGTTTCTAAAACAGCAAGTCCAAAAGATTCTATGTAAGATGTGTTTATTCCTATAGAAGTATTTAATAAGATTTTTTCAATCTCTCTTCTATCCTTGTATCCATATAAAATAACATTTTTTTCTAAATCATATTCTTTTATCCTAGCTTGTAAATCTTCCTTTTTGCTCCCATCTCCTACAATATTTAGTACGCATTCTGGGCTTTCCTCTTTTATAACTTTAAATACATCTATCAAATCTAATACGCCTTTTTCTTTTTCTAACCTTCCAATATAAGTTATTTGTTTAGTATCTAAATTAGAAAAATCATTCGGGAAAGTATCCAATGCCAATGGTATGTTTAACACTTTTTTTTCCCCTAGTTCATCTTTATAAAAATCTGCTTGTTCCTTGGTACTTAAAACTAAAAAATTTACCTTTTTACAAGATTTTATAACTTTTTTAAATGAAGACTTATTATTAAGATAATAATTATGTTCTGTAGCAATTTTAATCAAATTAGCCTCTCCATATTTGCCTAACAAATTATTATGAGTATATCTTGTAGAAATCACTACCGAGGTCTGAATATTCTTAATGGCATTAATCATTCTATATCTTCGTAATGTTAAGACTTTTGTTGCAATATAAACTTGTTTTGCTATATCAAATATGTTAACTTTCTTAATACTTTGTAATAGTCTAGCCTTATTTGGAACTAAGTTTTCTTCTAACAAATATGTTATTTTTACTTTAGAATCTATTTCAAAAGCAGGTTTACTATATAATTTATAAGCAGATATAATCTCAACTTCATAATCATTAGAAAACATATTTGCAATATTAACAATAAACTTTTCGATTCCGCCATATCCCAAATGCAAGGCAAGTATTACTATTTTTTTATTATTATTTTGAATATCCAGTTTCATTTATAATCTCCTGACTTATTCTTTTTACAGTATCACTAGGCACATAATTTTGCTGGTTAAACAAATCTCTGTGTAGTTCAATAACATTACTTTCTAATGTTATTGGCGGTCCAAACCATTCTCCTTTTTTTACATAGCCATCTGTTTTGTATGGCCATCCCTTACTCTCGTCTATCCTAAACTGAGTAACTTTTGGTATAAATTCTAGTATTTCAGTCTTTGATAAATTTGTAGTAATAGACGGTAACATTATATCCGCTAATCTATCTGTTTCTGTAACATTCAGAGTTTTAACTTTGTCAAATACTTTTTGCAAAACTTCTCTCATTCTTTCAGTTCGTTTATAATCCCATCCTTCTGTATATCTAATCCTACAATATGCCAGCGCCTGAATACCATTTACTGTTTGCACGCCTGTTTTTGTAATATGAGCAGCATTACCATTTGTAATTCTATTAATATGATCTATATATCCATTTATATATTTTATCTCTTCCGAATCTACATCTAACTGTATTTTCCCTACCGCTTCTACTGCATGTATCACTGTTTCAAAATTTACTAAAACAAATTCTGTAATATTTAAATCCAAATTTCTATTTAAAGTTGTTAATGTATTTGCTACACCTTGATAATATGCTTTATTTACCTTGTTGTAACCATAATTTGGTATTTCTAAATAAGTATCTCTATATACAGATGTAAGTTTAACTTCTGATGTTTCTTTGTCTAGTGTAACAATTATTATACAATCTGTTCTTCTATTTGTATCAAATGAATCAGCTTCTATATCTCCGTCTACACCTAATAAAACTATATTTCTATATCTATCTAGATTTACTGCTACCCCATCTGTTATTTCTACTGGTCCAATATCCATGTAATTAATTTTAGAAAGTTTATTATTTAAATACGAATATATTAATCCAAAAGTTATAGTAACTAACATAATTAACAATACAACTATTATCAAAAGTATTTTCTTTGTTTTTACTTTACTTTTTTTTCTTGCTTTCTTCTTCTCTACTGCAAATCTTTTTCCCTGCATAAGTTTACTCTCGCTTCCTACTTCACATATTTCATTTGTATTTCTAAATAATTCTACAATAATTATTGCAACATATATACTAACCGATGGAGATACTAAGGTGTGTCCTGCTAATGCTCCCAAAAACATCCCATTTACCATTCCCACGGCACCTGCACAAATTTCTTCTTTACTTATTAGTTTGATAAATAAATGTTTCTTAAATACGTTTATTATACTAATAAATAAAAGTCCTAAAGGTAATATAAAAACTATAAATCCAATATAACCATAATTATAAAAAATATCTATGTAGTCTATTTCTACTAAATAATAACCATTATGTTGTATATCTACTTGCCCTAATCCGAATAATTTATTTTGAATTTTAGTATTGTCAAAAACACTTGCTACTGCTATTCTTTTATCTTCCCTACCACTGTGTATAATTGTAGCTAATTCCTCAGATGTAAGACTTTTTTCTGTATTAGAATTTGTATCTTCTAAATTTATTCTGGTTAATTCTGCCTCCGTAGATGCAATCTTTACAAAATTACTATTAGCACTTTCTGTGCGATGATTAATTAGGAAGTTTTTGTATATAGTATAGTTTTTTACAACTGGAGATGAAATTAACATTGGAATAAACATTAATAGTATTACTATACCACATAATATCTGCTTTTTTATGATTTTTTCTTTATTTTTAATATATTTAATTATATTTACTGTTATAAATGCCATAATAGCTACAGCACATGCGACCGCAGGCACTTTTGTGCCAATTTGCAAAACAGTATATAAGCTAAATATAACTATTAAAAAATATATTGATTTATTTTTTACTTTATTATAACTAAAAATAACAAATGCAATTAAAATTCCATATATCGAACTAATTTCATTTGAAGAAAAAAACCATCCTATTGTTCCTACTTTATCTTGAGTGTAACTTTCAAAACCTATATTAAAAACATACGGAACAAATAAAAGTATTATGTACAAGAGTACGGTTGTTACAAATATTCTATGCTTGAATCTATAATCTCGCGTTTCTACAAAATTTAGTATTGTAACTATGCATATTGGAAAGTAAAAAGTTCTAATAATTCCTTTGATTTCCGGAAATATATAATTTATCCCTTTTGACATACATATATTTATAAGAAAAGCCAAACCGTATATCGCGAGCAAGCTCAAATATACAATACTGTGAGTTTTGTATTTATACTTACTTTTAAATATAAGATAAATAATCATGAAGAATAAAAACGCAGTTCTTATAACTAAACTTACTGATAAACTTATGTCTAACATTCTTTCAGAAACAGATGTTAGTATGTCGATAAAAGGGCTTATAATAAGTAATATTTCAATTACATTTATCTTTTTTACTCTATCTAAAATATGCATTCATCGCACCTTTCAAAATCTAATAACTATTTTAACCAATCCGGATTTGAAATGTACCAATCTATTGTCTTAATAATTCCATCTTCAAATTTTGTTTTAGGTTCCCATCCTAATTCATTTTTTATTTTTGTAGGGTCAATTGCATATCTGAAATCATGTCCTTTTCTGTCTTCTACATGTTTTATTAAACTCTCTGGCTTATTTAAATGCTTCAATATTAGTTTAACTATTTCTATATTTCTTTTTTCGTTATGACCTCCAACATTATATCTTTCGCCATTTTTTCCATTATGTGCTACTAAATCTATTGCTTCGCAGTGATCTTCTACATATAACCAATCTCTAACATTTAGTCCTTCTCCATATACAGGAAGTTCTTTGTCTTCTAATGCAAGTTTTATCATGTGAGGTATTAGTTTCTCGTTATGCTGATATGGTCCATAGTTATTTGAACAATTTGTTATATTTACATTCATTTTATATGTTTCATGATAAGCTCTAACTAACATGTCTGATGCAGCTTTAGAACAAGAATATGGACTATTTGGCGCAATAGGTGTAGTTTCTGTAAAGTATCCATTTTCTCCTAAAGTTCCAAAAACCTCATCTGTTGATATATGCATAAATTTATTTTGACTTCCTTCTCCCCAAGCTCTTTTAGCTGCCTCTAGTAAAGTATGTGTTCCCATTACATTTGTTTTTGTAAATATAAAAGGTTCTTTTATACTATTATCTACATGAGATTCTGCTGCAAAGTGTATAACTGTATCTATACTATATTTGCTGAAAATATCTGTTACTAAATCAAAATCGCAAATATCTCCTTGTATAAATGTAATTTTATCCATTACTTTCTTTAAATTTTCCATATTACCTGCATATGTTAGTTTATCTAATATTACAGTATTATAATCTGGATGTTTTGCTGTAAAATATTCTGCAAAATTACTCCCAATAAAACCTGCTGCGCCTGTTACTAATACATTTTTCATTATACTATTCCTCCCCATTTTTTATCTTTATCAGATTGAATTATAAAGCTTTCTCCACCTATTTTTTCTAGCGGCCATTCTATATTGATATTTTTGTCGTTCCAGATAATTCCGCCTTCATCTCCTGCATGGTAAAAATCTGTGCATTTATATACAAATTCTGCTTCTTCTGATGTTACTAAAAAACCATGTGCAAATCCCTTTGGAATAAAAAACTGCAATTTGTTTTCTTCTGATAATAACACTCCATAATATTTTCCATATGTAGGAGAGTTTTTTCTTAAATCTACTGCAACATCGTAAACTTCCCCTTTAATTACTCTTACTAGTTTTCCTTGTGGATACTCTTTTTGGAAATGTAGTCCTCTTAAAACTCCTTTTGAAGATTTCGAATGATTATCTTGTACAAATTCATCTGTAATTCCTAATTCAAAAAAATCTTT
This sequence comes from Lachnospiraceae bacterium, assembly GCA_031262685.1. Taxonomy (GTDB): domain Bacteria; phylum Bacillota; class Clostridia; order TANB77; family CAG-508; genus CAKPQL01. The sequence goes on from JAISHG010000122.1 coordinate 12,917, forward strand.
TTTCTGGTATGTTTCCATAAAAAAACCACGATCATCTATAAATACAGTAGGTTTTATAACGATTAGCCCTTCTATTCCTGTTTCTTCTTTTTCAAATTTTCCCATACTAATTTCCTTTCTAATACTTAATTAACATTATCTTTCGTTATCTTCAGGTGCTTCTTTTTTTCTTTTATAATTTAGTTCCTCAACTTTATGTATATATGCAGTTATATCAACTGTTTCTATTAGCTCATCAATAATACCTTCTATCTCTTCTCTTGAATTAACCACTTGCATTTCAACTAATTTATCCTCTATTCCATTTACGTTTGATACTTGAACTCCTGCTATATCTATAGGTTCTGATAAGCCTTGCTCATTTTCTACCAGTGCTTGTATATTTTGATTTGGCTTCATGTACTTATATGCATGCTCAGCCATAGTAGGGTTAAAATCTTTATCGTAAGCTTTTTTTGCTGATTCTACAATCTCATTAATTGTTAAATTCGGATAAGCTTCTTTAATTTCTGACCATAATCTTTTAAATATTACAACATTTGTTAACGTAATCGCATTTCTAAATTCAGCCATTGTAGCTGTTTTACCAGTTTTATTAAATGTACATGTTCCACCGTTTATCTTAAATCCATATAGTTCCATGGCCTCTTTTTTATCTGATTCGTAATCTGGAGTTGCAAGATTTTGCTGAAACAAAACATCTGTTAACATATCTTCAGCCAGATGAGCATAAACAAAAGCTCCCTCTGCTGTTGATAATAATTCCTGATTATGCTCAACAAAAACATTTATATTAGTTGGTCCATCAGATCCTTTCATTTCGGCATTTGATGGAATATAAAACTGAAGTTCTTTTATATCTTTAAAGTTCTTTAACTTATCCCCATATGGAAATTTTATCCATGAATAATCATTACCTGTTGTATCTCCTGTAAAATGAGTTAATGGTCTATATGCTCTCAAACTACCATCTTCTGTTGGATTAAGTTCAGATCTCATGCTATCTGGTAAAGTCATATATGAACTATATTTTTCTACTATATTCTTAATTCCCTCTAAACTAGTTCCACGTTTAGCCCCTGTTTTGAGTATTGTTAAAATATGTGCAAATGAATCCATTTTTTCTCCTTCGATAATTCAACATTTTATAAAAACTCTATTTTAATAAACTTCTTAGATAATCCCCATATTCTACTTTACTATGTTTTTCCACTAACTTTTCCATTTGAGCATTATCTATCCATCCATAATTATATACAATTTCTTCTGGAGAGCATATGTACATTCCTTGTCGTTCTTGGACAGACTTTACAAAGTTTCCTGCATCTAATAAGCTTGATGGATTTCCTGTGTCAAACCATTGAAAACCTCTTCCAAGCTTATCCACTTTTAATCTTCCAGCTTTTAGGTATTCCATATTTACTGATGTTATTTCTATTTCTCCTCTTGGGGATGGTTTTACGTTTTTGGCTATTTCTACTACATCATTTGGATAGAAATACAATCCTGGAACAGCATAATTAGATTTTGGATGCTCTGGTTTTTCCTCTATTGAAATTGCCTTACCTTTTGAATCCATCTCTACTACACCATATGAACTTACATCTTTTACTAAGTATCCATATATTGTAGCATCTTCTCTATCTCTAGCTCTTTTAAGCATTACAGTAAAGTCTTGCCCATAAAACATATTATCTCCTAATATCATTACTACATCATCGTTACCAATAAACTCTTCTCCAACAATAAAAGCATCGGCTAACCCTCTAGGCTTATCTTGAACTTTATATTCAAATCTTACTCCCCAATCTGATCCGTCTCCCAATAAATTTTTAAATGATTGTACATCTCTAGGAGTTGTTATAATTAAAATTTCTCTTGCTCCTGATAATAATAGTGTAGATAATGGATAATAAATCATTGGTTTATCGTATACTGGTAACAATTGTTTTGATATTGCTGTTGTTAATGGAAATAGTCTTGTGGCTGTGCCACCTGCTAATATAATACCTTTTCTTGTTTTCATAATTTACCTTCTTTCTACTTCTAAATATCTTTTTAATCCATCTTCCCATGAAGGAATATATATTCCTTGAGATAGTATTTTATCTTTTGATAATTTCGAATTTTTAGGTCTTTTAGCTGGCCTTACAAATTCTTCTGATGATACTGGATTTACTTTACAATCTATTTTTTCCAATTCGTATATCTTTTTTGTAAAATCATACCATGTTGTAAAACCTGTATTGGTAGTATGATAAAGTCCATATGGAATTTGTTTTTCTATTATTTGTTTTATAATGTCTGCCAAATCTTCTGCATAAGTTGGGCTTCCGTGTTGATCTGATACTACGCTTACTTCCTCTTTTTCTTTACCAAATTTAAGCATTGTTCGCACAAAATTATTTCCATCTCCATAAAGCCAAGCTGTTCTTAAGATATAATAATTATCACAATTGTTAATTACATTTTTCTCTCCTAAGTCTTTTGTAAATCCATATACTGTAACCGGATCTGTTAAATCTGTTTCTAAATACACTTTATTCGTATCTAGGTTGCCATTAAATACGTAATCTGTACTTATGTGTATAAATTTAGCATTACACTCTTTTGAAACTATTGCTAAATTTAAAGGACCAATTGCATTTACTTTTTCAGCTAAGTCTTTTTGTTCCTCTGCTTTATCGACAGCTGTATAAGCCGCACAGTTTATAATATAATTGGGATTTATTTTATTTTTAAAACTTCTTACATCTTCCAAATTTGTAATATCCAAATCTTCGACGTCTGTACATATTAATTCATTTCCAAATAATTTATTTTTTACAGATTTCGCAAGCATTCCATTTGCGCCTGTTATTAGTATCTTCAAAGAATTATACCTCCAATACAAAAAAATAGAACAAACTCAATTTTTCGTGTTTATTCTATCATTTGGTATATTAAAATGCAACCTTAAACTATCTATTAGTATTAATTTTTAAGTTTTTATTGTAGATTTTTAAGCTTAATTTTGCATTGCCAAAAAATATCATCTTTTTTATTTTAGATGCAAAACCAAACCCTCCAAATACTTTAAAAGCATTAATATAGCAACTAATTCTGCTTCTGTTATTCCTAACATTGTTAAAATACTTCTCACAAATCAGTATTCTCTTCTTTAATGCCGGAGAAAATCTATCTATATTTTGTTTATATATTTGAACTAAATTCGTATAATACTCTATACGTTTATTTCTTAACTCAATATAATCAGCATTTTCATTAACATGTTTCAATCCAATAATATTATTATTGTGCTGCCTATACATAAGTAATGTATCATCAATAAAACATATTTTCCCTTGCATACTGGCCATTAAGGCTATCCACCAGTCATGAACCATAGGTAATTCTTCTGGTATAGGAAAGCACTTACTAATTATTTCTTTTTTCCCTAAAATAGTAGAACCCGTAGCCGGATTTTCTAACATTAAAATCTTAGAATTATCTTCTTTCTTTAAATTGTTGTATATATGTATTGATTTAAGTAATGAATCATTGATTACTTGCATTTTTTCATCTACAACTTTAACATCTGAATACACTAACACTGCTTTTTTCTTATTTAACCAATTCAAACTTGTCTCAATTTTATTATTCTTCCAAACATCATCTTGATCCGATAACATAAAGTAATCTGATACGCTTTGTCTTAATAAAAACTCAAAATTCTTTATGAAACCTAAATTCTTTTTCTGATATAAAACAGTTATTCTAGAATCACTCTTTTCATATTCTTTTAGTATATTAGCAGTATCATCTGTTGAACAATCATCAGAAATAATCAAATTGAAATTAGTATATGTTTGGTTTAATATACTATCTATTTGTTCTTTCAAATACTTTTCTCCATTATATGCAGCAAGTAATATATCTATTTTTGGATTCATAAAAACTTTACCTCGTTTTATTTTACATTCCATACTTTTCTCAAAAACTCGTATCTATCTAATATTTGTTTTTCATGCCAATCATTAAACTCTGTTTCTTTTCTAAAATCATTGTGAACTTCTACAATTTCGTCGAAGAATCTTTGCTTTTTAGTTACACTAGTTACATTATTACCATGAACTCTATAATAGTTTAATGGTTCATTAACAAAAGATATGTCTCCTTTTCTCATAACACTTACATAAAAGAACCAATCGCCACACTGTCTAAATTTTCCTGCAATTTCAAATATGTCGTCATAGTTTTGATTCTTTATAACAGATGATGATACATTTGCAATCGTACAATTTAAGAAATCAAAATTTTCAAATTCTTCTTCTCCATTAATAACGAAATCTTCATTCCAATGCCCAGTTTTCATTATATCAATTTCTGGTTTTATCGTTTTCATAATAATGTTTCCATTTACGTCCATAAACGCTGTATCAGCAAAAGAAATATAAATGTTTTTATTACTTTTAATAGGAGTAAGAATTCGCTCTAATAAAGTTTTTTCACAGTAATCATCTGCTTCTGCTATCCACACATAATCTCCACTAGCAAGACCAAACCCTTTATGCCATTGTTTAAAAGCACTTCCTGAATTTTCCTCATTGTAAACAGCTTTTATTTCTATATACGGCTTTAGTTTTTTCACCAAATCGTCAATTACTTTTCTACTATTATCTTTCGAACAATCATCTAATATTATTAATTCATATATTTTTTCAGTTTGTATTAATATGCTATATAATCGTTGAAACAGAAACTTTTCATAATTGTAATTTGGAATTACTACAGACACTTTTACGTCTTGTTTTAATTTCGACTGTTTTTTCGCAAGTTTTACTAATGTTCTCATAGATATGTTTTTGTTTATTACTTTTGGTCTTAAGATCTTTTTTAATACTTTCTTAACATTAGGTTTAAAATTCTTTATTGCTCTTTTAAAGCTAATGTTAAACGTTATAATAAATGAGCTATTAAACCTTAAGAGATTGACTAACACTTTATAATATAGTTTACTTAACCCTCGTTCGTTGAAGAAGAAAACTTTTAGATACTTATTTTTGTATAACTTATATTTTTTTGATTTTTTTAAAAAGATTTTCAAATATTTTTTTCTTATAAAAAAACCTGTTAATTCAATTAAAACATACATGTAAAGTAACACTAATTGTTGATATATAACGATTTCTTTTAATTTTTCATAATCTTTAACATCCTTAATTCTTTCAAAACATGTTTCAATAGCATCAAACATATCAAATCTTTTTTCTGAGAATTTACTATTTTGTGTAGATGTACTTCTTTGTACATAATAGTATTTCGTTTTCATTGTATAATCTATATTTTTACAGTGCGCAATTATTGGTATTATTGAAGCAACATCCTCATTTATTTTACCTTCTAAAAAAAGATACTTTTCTAATAACTCTTTTTTTATAAGTTTGTTACAAGGAGATGCCGCAAGTCCAGCATTTATAGCATTTTCCTTGCTTATATTTCCTTCAGAGCATGTTTGTAACTTTCCAACTTTATTTCCCAATTCATCAACCAATTGTATATTGGTAAATACTACATCTACATTCTCATTAATTTTACTATATAAAGCCTCATAATAGTTTTCATCGATATAATCATCAGAATCTATAAAACCAATATAATCTCCTGTACAAACTTTAATTCCAAAATTTCTACTATAGGCTTGTCCTTTATTTTCTTTATTTTTGTACACTATTAAATTAGGAATTTTCGTTTCAAATTCTTTCAAAACTTCATATGTATTATCTGTTGAGCAATCGTCAATTGCTATTATTTCAATATTTTTATATGTTTGATTAGCTACTGATTTTATACTTCTTTCTATATATTCACTTACATTATGACATGGTATAATTACCGAAATTTTATGTGACATTAAAATTCTCCTTTACAACTCTTCTGCAAAACGTTTTTCTAGTTTTTTAAATATTGCATAACTAATAAATAGTAGTACTAAACTTACTCCAAAAAGGATTCCTAAATTAGTCATATTGGGCATTACTTTAGAATAAAAAATATCTCTATAAGCCACGATAATATGAAACATCGGATTTAGGTTTAATATTCCTAAAAAATTTTCTGGAATTAAAGATATAGAATATAAAACAGGTGTTAAATACATCCATAGCATTAATAGCACGTTAATAAAATACTCTACATCCCTTACATACACTGTTATTGAAGATAAGATAAATGCAATTGCAAGAGACACGATACATTGAATAAGAAGTATTACCGGTAGAAGTAATATATACCATGAAAACCCTATTCCACTAACTATTAGTGCTACAAAAATTATTATACATGATATTAAAAAGTTTATTGCACCACTTGCTACTATTGATATAGGAAGTATTTCTCTTGGAAAATATACTTTTTTTAAAATTCCAGCATTATATACTATGCTTCCTGCACTTTGTGCAACTGCTGTACTAAAGAAACTCCATGGAACAAGTGCCACAAACAAAAACATAATATAATTATCTTCTTTAACTTTAAAAATATATGGGAAAACTAATGAATAAACTGCAAGTTGAAGTAATGGATTTATAAATGACCACAAAACACCAAAAAAAGATTTTTTATATTTACCTCTAAATTCTTTTTTTGTTGTTGTTTTTAAAAATTCTCTATACTTATATATTTCTTTAATTCTACTAAACATATTTCTTTTCCTTTATACAAATTTTTAAGTACACTCTTTTATATATTCCGGAATAACATCTTCTGTTTTTCCATCTATCCTAATCCTTCCATTATTTAACCATATCGACCTATCACATAATCTTTGTATTGAGGTTAAATCGTGTGATACTATTACGATAGTTTTACCCTTTTCCTTTAATTCTCTTAGTTTATCGTAACATTTTTCTTGGAAGTGTTGGTCTCCAACTGCTAAAATCTCATCTATTAGTAATATATCTGCATCAACATTTATTGCAATTGCAAAAGCTAATCTCATATACATTCCGGAAGAGTATGTTCTTACTGGATTTTCCATGTACGGCTCTAATTCCGAAAACTCTATTATATCGTTTACTCTTGATTCTATTTGCTTTTTGGTTAATCCAAATATTGAAGAATTAAAATATATGTTTTCGCGTCCTGAAAAGTCTGGATGAAATCCTGCCCCAAGTTCAAGAAGCGATGTTAATCTTCCATTCACTTTAACTGTTCCTTTATTAGGAAATATAATTTTGGTCATAAGCTTAAGCAATGTACTTTTTCCAGAACCATTTACGCCAATAAGTGCAACAGTTTCTCCTTTTTGTATTTGCAAATTTATATTATCTAAAACAACTCTAACATCATGGTTATTTCTTCTGAAAAAAATTAGTCTTTCTTTTAAAGTATTTGCCTTATCATAATAAACATTAAAAGTTTTTGTAAGATTTTTTACATCAATAACAACCTTCGGTTCCTTATTTTCCACGAAATACCTCCCAAATGTGATTTATAGCACTTTCTATATACGATACTCCAAGTGCAATATAGTATGTAAAATACAAAACTGCTTGTCCAAATACTCCTACGTCATTATATTCAACATGATAATATCTTTGACTTTTACAAAGCAATCTAAATCTACTGATTTTTTTTATTGATTTGTTTATAGTTACAGAGCTTTCATGTACTATTTCTACTGTATTGTCTACAACTGTTTTATAGTTTATACTGCTTACTTTTTTAGCTAATATATTTTCTTCGTAATACAAAAATACATTTTCATCAAAATAATTTACTCTCTTCATTACATCTGTTTTTATTATAAAAAAGCACCCTGAAACAACATCTACTTCGGTTGTTTTACTTAAATAAACATTACTTCTATATAATAATTGTTTTTTAAAGAAATAACCTATGTAATTTAAGTTGCTTAATGAATCTATTAGTACATTAGGATTTTTCCAGCCTCTATTAATTTTGCCATGTTCGTTAACCCTTGGTGCTACTATTCCTATATTTTCTCTTGAAAAATTTGCTACTAATTTTTTTATATCATCATCTTCAAAAATTATATCTGGATTAGACACGATTATATATTCTACTCCTATATTAGTCAAGTATTTACATCCTATGTTGTTTCCCGCAGCATACCCTTTATTTTTATCTGACTTTAATACAATAATTTTTTCAGATTCGTATCTTTTTAATAATTCATATGAGTTATCTGTAGAATTGTTATCTACAACAACAATTACATCTAAAGAAGCATAATTTTTAATTTTATCTAAAATCTTCTCAGTTGTTTCATAGTCGTTATAATTTAATATTATAATACCTGTTTTCATACTTTTACTTTTCCTTTTTAAATACAATTATTTTACTTGCAATATAGTTTAAAATTACTACAATAACATTGTCTACTATTTTACATATTAAACTATCGAAGTGCAGTATATCTACAAATATAATCATTATAATTAAATCTATAAAAAATGTCCCTATTCTAACCGCAAAAAATTTCCATAATTCTAGTAATATACCTTTTGTAGTTTTGGCATGACTTTGAAATACCCACTTTTTATT
>JAISHG010000085.1 GCA_031262685.1 Lachnospiraceae bacterium
TTTTACACATATTGAATGAAATGTGCCTATCCACATATCGTTTGCAACATTTCCTATTAAATTTTCTACCCTTTGTTTCATTTCGTTTGCAGCTTTATTTGTAAATGTTATTGCAAGTATATTCCATGGACTTACCTTTTTTTCTTCTATTAAATATGCAATTTTATATGTTAGTACTTTTGTTTTGCCGCTTCCAGCTCCTGCTATTATTAGGTTTGGTCCATCGTAAGACATAACAGCTTCGTATTGTTTTTCGTTTAGTTCTTCTAAAAGATTTTGCATTTTTTTACCCCATTTATTTAAATTTGTTTTTTCTAATTCAGTAAAACTAGCCACGTAGCGTGTCGGATAATACTTTTCGAGCAACGAGGAGAAAAGTTTTCATCCGACTAAAGCTAAAAGTGGCGGAAATTATATCAAGTGAATCAAAATTCTATTTTCTCTATACATTCATTGATTTCGGCGGCACAGAATCTGTATGTACTAAGGCCCGCTCCCCATGGGTCAGAGATATTTAAATCCGCTTTATCGTACCCCGCATACTCCTTTAAAGTAAATACTTTTTCTTTGAGCTCTGGATACATATATAATACTGCATCTTTATTTGATTTTGACATGCATAAAACCAAATCCATCTCTTGAATTTTTGAATCTATAATATTAGTTGCCCTATGCGAATTTAAGTCTATATTATACTCTTCCATTACAGCTATAGCGTTATATGTTGCAAATGCTCCTGTTTCAGCATTAGTACCGCAAGAATATACTTCTATATCTTCTTCTGGGCGTATACAATACGCCCCTACATTATCTTTTTTATTTTTTTCTTCACGTATGCAATATTCCCCTACGTTTTTCTCTAATAGTTTTTGTGCCATAGGACTTCTACATGTATTTCCTGAACATACCATCATTACTTTCAATTTTACTATTCCCCCAAATTAAGATGCCATTTTTTCCTTGACTTCTTCTAAAGCTTTTGCTAATTGATCTGGACAAGATGTTAGTCTTCTTCCACAAGGAATTCCTTTTAATTTTGAAATTGCTTCGTCTATTTTCATTCCTTCTACTAAACGTGACACTCCCACAGTGTTTCCTGCACATCCGCCTATTATTTGAACTTTTTTTATTGTATCTCCATCAACTTCTATTAGCATTTCTTGTGAACATACACCTTCTGGTGTGTACTCGTATGTCATATTGTTTACCTCCTAATTATAGTTTTTCTTTTCTTCAATATCTTATCATAGTTATTCCTATTTTGTTATAAATTTATTTAAAAAACGGAAAAATTTTTGCACAATACCCTTCGCATAAATTTATTTCTATCGTACCTGTGTTTAGTAATAATTATTTTTCTGAAACAAAGTGCGTGCGGCCTGCTGCTCACGGATTACCCACGTAGCCATCACGTACTTTTGGTTGAAGAAAACATAATTATTACTAAGCACAGACGCAATTTCAGGGCGTATGCAATACGCCCCTACAATTATGATTTCCATTTAATTATTTTATTCCTCGTCGAAGGCTCCGAAGAGTTCGTCGAATTTTGCTTCTAATTCTTTTTGTATATCTAATTCTGTTTTTGCCACTTCTGGCTCTTCCTCTAATGGAAGTGTTGGTGCAAAATTGTCTTCTATTATTTCTGGTTTTTGTATAGTTTTTTCCACAGGTTTTTCCTTTTTAACATCGTTTAGTTTTGTATCTTCTTCAAATAAGTCATCTAATGAACCAATTTTATTGTTTTCTTTAGGTTCACTATTCTCTTTATATGGATTATACGGATTGTATTTTCTCCATACACCTCTATCTATTGGATCTATGTTATTGTGGCTTACTGCAAGTTCATCTAGTTTTCTTACTATTGTTCTATCTGTAAAATAATAGTCTTTGTGTGCTTTTATTGGTTTTAAACCTTTTTCATATATAATACACAAATCGTTATCTAGTCTTCTAAGTTCGTCTGGTGTTAAAAGAGCTCTACCAGATAACTGGTCTGATACAGATTTTCCTTGTTTCCAATCCATTCTGTCTTTATTAACAGATACACTTTCTCTTGAAATAGTTTTTTCTCCTAATGCTTTTGAAAAATACTCTACCGTTTTTTGAGAGTTACTTCCTAAGAATAAATGAGTATCACAGTTACCCATTATGGTTTCGTGTGATTTCTCATATACAGCTTCTAATTGGTCTAAGTTTTGCAAAATAACACTAAAAGATATTTTTCTACTTCTACTTGTTGATATTTTTTTATCGAAATCTGGTATCCTTCCTATGTTGGCAAACTCGTCTAGTATGAAATATGTTGGTTGCTTTAACGCTCCACCATTGTTATCTGCATGGTCATACAATTGTTGTATCATTTGAGAGAAGAATATTGTAAGCAAGAAATCGTATGCTCCATGAGTATCTGAAGATATAACATAAAGCGCAGTTTTTTGTGAACCTATTTTCTCGAAATCTATCGTGTCTGTTGAAGTCAATTCTGCAATTTCCTTTGAATCGAACTTACCTAATTTTGATTGTAGTGAGCTTAAAATAGAACCATATGTTTTTTCTGGTGCTATTTCTATAGATTTATAATACATTCTTGCAGGGTGGTCGTATGGAAGCTGATTCATAAGTTCTGTAAGAAGGTTTCCTCCAGAATTATTATTTGCTGCCCTTACAAGTTCTGCACAACTAGATAAATTTTGCTCTGCTTCTGGTCTTGTTGCCATTAGATAATATATTAGAGCCTTTAATAGCATTTCTGCCATATCGTCCCAATATGGGTCCGCTTTAGCACTTGCGATTTCGCCTTGTCCTTTTATTATTGTACTTGCAATAATATCTACGTCTATTTCGCTTGTAATGTGCATTAAAGGATTGTATCCATCACTATTTTGAGGTTTTACAAGATTAAATATTTTAATATCATATCCTTGAGATTTTAAATATCCTGCTGTTTTGTCGTAAAGTTCACCTTTGGGGTCTGTAAATACATAAGAACCTAAACATTGATATGCATTAGGTATAACAAATGATGCAGATTTTCCGAGACCCTGAACCGTCCAACTACTAGCACGTTTGTATTTCCTCTTTTATCTAGAGGTAAGTACAATTTTTTTGCTAATAAAATTCCTTTATTAGGACTTAATGTAACATACTCTTCTCCATGTGTACACCAATCACTTGAACCATGTTCTATATCTTCGTATTCGTGTTTTGGAGTTCCTTTTATAATTCCTATTACCATAAAGAATGCGTATGCAATTGTAAATATTGAACCTACTTGAAATACGCTTCCAAAATATGTACCACTAAAAGATTTCGCAATATTACCTAATGGATTTGTCATGTTTTCCCCTATAGATAAGAAGAACTCTTTAGAATCTAATACCCCTCCTACAGTTCCATCTGTTATTGCAATTGCAAGTGGCATAACAAATACTATGGTTAATATAATCCATAGTATTAGTACTACATATATTTTTGCTTGATATTTTTTTAATGCCCTACTTAATTTTGAATCCATTTAAATTCACCTTCTCATATGTATGTTATCTTGACGATTCTCCTGAATCGGTTTTTGCAGTTTCCTTTACTTTAGATGCTCTTTCTATTTTTCCATTCGTAGCTCTTTTGAATTCTTTTTCTTTACATGTTTCTAATCTAAGCTCTAAAGAAGCCTCATTTACTGCACCAAATAGAATACTTCCGCTATTCTTTGCATCAAATATACTTTTACCTTCTTTTTTCGATTTTTCATACTCAGCTACTGTAGCCATAGTAGTTACACATACTTTGCTCTTTGCCATTGACTTTTCCTCCCCTTAGATATTGCCTTGGTCATCTCTTATTTCGAATGCGAAATAATTTTTATGTGGTTGCAATTTACATTTTCCTTTAACTTCATTTGTTTCTTCATCAAAATACAAAACTGGTTTGATTTCTTC
>JAISHG010000061.1 GCA_031262685.1 Lachnospiraceae bacterium
TTAGATGGTTCTGTTACTACAATTAAGTCTTTTTCTCCAGCTATTAATCTTTCATATGCGGAATGAGTATTTGTATAATCTATTTCTTCATCCGATAAATCTTCTCCTATAAAGTTTGAAATAACTGCTGTTACTAATGGTTGTGTAGCGGTTGATGCATCAACTCTTGGCATGTTTTCCTTTGTAAAAATAGACCCATTTGATATTTCTGCTACTTGAGATGAATTTTCTTGTTCTTTATAAAAGGTATTATAAACAGCTACTGCAGTCAAAACCAAAATTGATATTAGTATTAATGCTAATATAGATATTATTAAAACTTTTTTCTTTTTACTCATACATATCCTCCATTCCATATTTCTATTCGTGTACCGATAGCTTGCCACAAGGCATGCTATTCCCTATTTTCAATGTTTAGACATAGAAATTGTCTTAATAGTCTTAACATTGCTATAAAAAATTTGTAAAACAACGTAATTTATTGTATAATTAACCCAATCGGCATTATGCTTTATATATATTCCTTTTTGCTATCTAGCTATTAAAAGCTAGTTCATATATTTATTCGCATCACTAAAAATTTTTAGGAGGAAATAACAATGTTAAAGAAATTTGCACTTTTTTTCATCATTTTTGGTTTAAGCTATCTCGTACAGGAATTCGGTTGGACAGACCAAGGAAGCGCTTTCGTATTGATTGACCTTGGTGGCTCAGTTCTTATTTTGGGTATAGTCGCTCTCGCAATGCTTATTGCTGGCAATGGGCTCGGCGAAAAACTCGGAGTGTCATTTGTTATTTTACTTGCAGCAGCAGTACTTATTTTGATTCATTTGTTTGCCACTATAGGAGCTACCAAACTATTCGATATTAACTTTGAAACAGCATACCAAGTTATGGCTTTCGGTCGGTGCTTAGTTATGGATTCTAAAGCGAAGAATAATAACTAAAATACGTAATAACATTAGGAACTGCTGTCGGTATCGACGGCTTTTCCTTTTTTGCTACATTATATCATAAAATAATATTTTATATCATTACACTTTACCTTTAATTGATTTGATTTTATCTTGAATAGCTAGAGCCACAAATTGATTTAATGATAATGTTAAAGATTTTGCAAATATTATCGCCTCTTTATGAAGATTCGGTTCTATCCTAACATTAAAACTTCCTTTATATTGCCTTTGAGGTTCTTCATTATTTTTCTTGCAGCTTTCTATATATATGTCTATAGCATTTTCAAAATCTTTTCTTAGTTCCTCAACGGTATTGCCTTCAAATAAAATTAAATCTTTTTTCAAGCCTTCTATTTTTCCCCAAAAGCACCTGTCTTCATCACTATATTTTATTTCAGCATAGTAATCCTTGTATTTCATAATGTTATCCAATTAAATCACCTCTATTTCTTGCAATATTTTTAAGATTTCATCTATTGCATACATTTTTATGCAAGCCATATATACTATACTCCTTTTTTATAATTTTTGCAACTATTTTTTAGTTGCAGATCATTTTATTCATATACATTTTTCCATTGCCTTTTACTGTAATTGTTATTTCTCCATCTTGGTCCGTTCTGTATATTTTTGTTCCGCTTTTTTCTAAGCGCTCCAGTACCTCTATACTAGGGTGCCCGAAATTATTGCCTTCTCCTACTCCAACTAATGCAATTTTGGGCTTTATTTTTTCTAAAAATTCTTCTGTAGTTGATGTTTTTGAACCGATGATGTGCTACTTTTAATACAGTGCTTCGTAGTTTATTCGAGTCTCCATATCTGTCTACTATTTGGCTTTCTGCTTCTCTTTCTATATCTCCCACAAACAGCATTGAAAATGAATTGTAAACAAGTTTTGCTACGATAGAGTTATTGTTTAAGTCTCCAAATCTCAAGTCTTTTTCCGGATACAAAATATCTATATAAATATTTTTTTCTATACTAATTCTATCTCCCTTTTCTACAACTTTAATTTCTATTTTCTTAACATTAGCAACGCTTATAAAATCTTTATATTCGTTAGAAATTTCGGATTGCATGGAAATTATTATACAGTCTACTTTTAAATTTTTCATTACAGCAAGTAGTCCTTCCGAGTGGTCGGAATCAAAATGCGACACTAACATATAATCTATTCTACTAATTCCTCTATCTAATAAATATGGAACCAATAGCTTATCTCCAATATCATATTTGTTTATATCTCCGCTTCCCCCGCCATCTATTAGTATTACTCTATTGTTTGGGGATACAATAAGAGTGCTATCCCCTTGCCCAACATCTATAAAATATATATTTAAGTCTTTAGATATAAGTTTATAAAACTCTAAAGTACAGTAATATATTGATATAATTATCATACTTATACATAAAATTTTCTTACAAGAAATTTTTTGTATAATTCTATATTTTAGTTTTCGTATGTAGCCTTTCCCACAAGTCTCTATTTTTCTAACATTCCAGATATATATTAGTATGCAAACAACAACATAATAAAAGATTACTATTATTATGTTTGGAGTCTTTACTAAAACAATTGCAAATGGAAGGCTTGATATAAAATCAGAAGCTACAAGTAGCATTTTTAAAAACAGTTCTACAATAAAAAATATTAATTTACCTAATGGAAAAAATATGTAAGAAAGTATTATTCCTAGAAAGCCTAAAATTACTATTACAGAAAAAAATGGTTCTGCTATAAGTCCCGATAAAACGAATGTATAAGACATCATATTAAAATTGTACAAAACTATTGGAAATATAAGAATCTGCGCCGAGAGTGTTACAGAAAACATGGTTATAATATAATTTTTTATTCTATTTACAAATCCTAAATCTTTATTTGTTAATATATTTATTAGTTTATTGCTGTACAGTACAATTCCGATTGTGCCTCCAAATGATAGCATTAGTCCTAAGTCCAGTATTGTAAATGGATTATAAATTAAAATTAGAAGTAACGATAAAAAGATGCTGTTTGCTATATCTAATTTTCTATGAAAAAGTTTTGCTAAAAGTATTATTATCCCCATTATGCACGCTCGTAGCACCGATGCAAACGAGCCTATTATAAACACAAACATTACTAATATAAATATTGTAAACAATGTAGATATTTTTTTAGGTACTAGCACCCTGGTAAATAAGTAACTCATTCCGGAGTATTATATAATTTATGTGCGAGCCAGATACTGCAAGCAAATGCGTCATTCCACTATTTTTAAAAGAAACTTCGGTTTCGTTTGATATGTTTTCTCTTACCCCTAGAAGGATACCCTCCAAAAGTGCAGCCTCTTTGCCTTGTAATAAATCATTTATTTTTTTAGTCATGCTAATTTTTATATTATTGGAAAGTGTAGATAAGAAACTGGTTTTATTTTTTTCTAACAAATTTATTTTATTAGCTGTTACAATACCATAAAT
>JAISHG010000093.1 GCA_031262685.1 Lachnospiraceae bacterium
ACAATGACTACGTTAGAAGAACTAGGACTACTAAAAATGGACTTTTTAGGGCTTCGTACATTAACAGTTATATCAGACACAATAAGGTTAGTAAAAAAAGTTAGAAATATAGACGTTGAGTTCGATAAGGATATGTCGGATCATAATGTGTACAAATTGTGGGCAGAGGGAAAAACTGTAGGAATATTCCAGTTTGAAAGCGCTGGTATGACAAGCTTTATGAAAGAATTAAAGCCAGATAGCCTAGAGGATATAATTGCAGGAGTTTCGTTATATAGACCAGGACCAATGGATCAAATACCAAGATATATTAAAAACAAACTAAATCCATCACATGCAGAATATACACATCCATCGTTAGAGCCAATTTTAAATGTAACTTATGGATGTATGGTGTACCAGGAGCAAGTAATGCAAATTGTTAGAGACTTAGCGGGCTATTCACTTGGTAGAGCCGATTTAGTAAGAAGAGCAATGGGAAAAAAGAAACTAGATGTTATGGAAAAAGAAAGAGAATATTTCATACATGGAAAAACAGACGAAGCGGGAAACATAGAATTACCAGGATGTATAAGAAATGGCATAGATGAAAAATCTGCAAATAAAATTTTTGATGAAATGGCTGAATTTGCAAAATATGCGTTTAATAAATCGCATGCGGCTGCATATGCAGTGGTGTCTTATAGAACGGCGTATTTAAAATATTATTACAAAACAGAATTTATGGCGGCAACGCTAAATAGCTACCTTGGAAACCTAGACAAAATACCATACTATATAAACGAATGTAAGGCACTAGAAATAGAAATATTAAAGCCAGATATAAATAGAAGTTACACAAAGTTTGCAGTAGATAAGGATAAAATTCGTTTTGGATTAGGTAGCATAAAAAACGTTGGAATAGCTGCAGTAGACGCAATAGTTGCAGAGCGAAAAGCAAATGGACCATACAAAAGTTTTACGGACTTTTGCGAGAGATTAGAAGGGGAAGTAGTAAACAAAAAATGTATAGAATCGTTAATTAGGGCAGGAGCATTTGACGAATTCGGACAAAACAGAAATACACTTATTGCTTCATCTGAAAATATATTAAATACAATAAACAGTGTTTCTAAGAAAAATATGGACGGACAAGTATCAATGTTTGACTTACAAACAGAAGATACAAGCATTGCAGAGAAAAAATATACATATACAGTAATGCCGGAATTTGGCGATAAAGAGCTTCTTTCAATGGAGAAGGAAATGCTAGGAATATACATATCTGGTCATCCGTTAGACAGCTTAAGAGAAGAAATAAAAAGACAAACCAGTATCAACACATTGCAAATGATACAAATACGAGAAGAAAATAAAATATCTTACGATAAAAAACTAGTTAGAATAGCTGGTATAGTAACATCTGTAAAAAAGAAATATACGAAGAACAATACCATAATGGCATTTGTAACAATAGAGGACTTATATGGAACTGTAGAGTTAATAGTATTCGATAGACAATTTAATATTTATCAATCTATTTTAGAGCAAGAAAAAATCTTGCTAATAGAAGGAAGACTTAGCATTAGGGAAGAAGAGGATGTAAAAATCGTTGCAGAAAGAATGAAGGAATTAAAACCCGCATAACCCGCACCAGGATTATAATGTTGATTGTTTTGCAATTCTTTCCACAAATTCGCTCCCGGGGCTTATGCAATAAATTGTTTTAACATTTGTAGGGGCGCATGATTGCGCCCTAATACGTCTGTGCGTACCAATAATTGTTTCAATAATTGTAGGGGCACCTGTAACGCAGGTGCCCGAGAAAGGTAAATAAATTAGAAGAATTCTTAAAATAATAATGTGAAATCTGAAGAATTGTCAGAAGAAGAAGAAAGATAAAATTTGAAAATGTATTAGAATGAATGCTAATTCGATTCTAATACATTTTTTTGTAACCATTTTGCGACCCCATCGTTATTATTTGAATCAATTATACCAGAGGCAATTGATTTTAATTCTTGCTTTGCATTTTCTACGGCATAACTTTCATCAGCAGTAGAAAACAATTCCATATCATTTATGCTATCGCCAAAAGCAATAATTTTATTACAATTTAATAATTCTTGTAGCTTTTTGGCTGCGTTTGCTTTGGTGGCTATTCGAGGTGCAATATCTAACCAATACTCTTCTCTATACAATTCTTGTTGGAAAACCACAGAGAATCTACTATCCACTTTTAACTTATCATACAATGGTTGCAAATCTGATTTTGTACCAATGCATAGGTATGAAAATATATCACCCAGATATAAATCATTAGTGGCATTTACGAAATTTAATCTTTTGTCATTCTTCCTAGTCTCTAAATAATAATTTTTATACTCATTATTATAATCTGGAATCAAAGATACTTTTTCTATTCCATCAATAAAAGAATAGACATTTGGTAAAATATCATACTGTTTAAATAAGACCTTTAAATAATTATTTGTATCTTCATCAAAATGATTATAAAGTAGGGTTTTACCGGAAAGAGGTTCTACTAAAAAAACACCATTATAAAGTATAATAGGGTGTACCAAATGTAGAGAGGTTGAAATTTCTTGTGTTCTAGACAAAGAACGCGCAGTAGCAATAGAAAAAATCTCTCCATGCTCATTCATAGTTTTTATTGTATTTATTGTTTCAGTGGTAAGTTCGCCATTAGAATTCAATAAAGTGCCATCTAAATCCGATATATATAATGTTTTTATAATTAATCATCTTCCTTCTTTAGAATTATCAATAAAAGTAGTATATTATTCTAGATTATATTATCTTCTGTTGCTTTATATCAAGTCATATTGCTTTCCTTGTTCCATTATCATTGTAAATCTAAAACAACAATTCTATTATCTTTAACCCCGCTCACGTATTTTATCAGGGCGGTAAGAATTTATAACGTATTCTCCTTTTGAATCAAAACGTATTGTAACAGACTTAGTAAAATTCGTTTTACTAGGTTCTTTTTCTTTAATAATCAAACTGGCATTACATTTTCGCATGGTATCAAACGTAGTCATAAAACCAATTCCATTTCCTCCGTCTTTTTCATGAGTTGTAACTTTTTTAATTCCAAGATTTAATAACGTATCAATTTCAAATTCTATACCCGTATCAATAACAGAAAAAGTATAGCAATTATCTATAATTCCAAGTTTAACAATAATTTCACGATTGGATGAACTAGAAGAGTTAACAGCAATAATGGCATCGCGAATATGGTCTCCAATTAGTGTTTCGAAATCAGCTTGAGGTACAATGTTTTCGATTAAAAAGTGAATGCTATCATTTATAAAAACATGAAAATCTATATTGTTATTTAAACATTCGGTTTGCATGTATTCAAGAATATTATCTATACCCAATATATGCGTCTTAGGAATAGGGGGCATAAAGGAAGATTTTGTTCTAGAAGATATGTAATCATTTTTTAATCTGTTAATTTCGTCTGCAACAGATAATTCAGAAGCGGCCTCAGTGTTTAAATTTAGCTTGTTTAAAGTTAATTTTAAAGATTCGATTTTATTAGAAAGTTTATGTTCAAGTTTAACAATTTCTTCTTTGGAATTCTCTAATTCTTCTTTTTCGGCTTCGTATCGTTTAACATCCTTTTGTAAATCCAATATAGTACGTTCCATCATTCTATAATTCTGATAAAAAGTCGTAATTCTTTGAATTAAATATGCAACAACAAGCCCCAAAGCAAGAATAGCAATGCTAATGGAAAGTGTAGTATAGACGCTATAAGAATAGTTTTTTAGAATGACAATAAAAACTATGGATAACATTGCAACAGATACAATGATAATACTAATTATTTTAGTAAGTTTTTCATTTTCTAAGAAGGAGAAACCATTTTTAATTCGTTTGGTGTTTAGAATTTTATATAGTATAAGGATGTGAAGAAAAGTTATTATCAGTACCGAAATCAATTTTACAAATTTATGTACGAATAAATAAACTAAAAGTGAACTTAGTATGATAGATAAAGTATGAATAGCGACATTTATAATAACAGAAAATGCTAATATTGAAATTGATGATAATGTGTCATATTTACATATCAAAGAAATCAATACTGTGCCCCAAATATAGTACAAATACAGAAATATAGTATATAAATCTAGAACATTCATATTAAAGATATAAAAAATGCACATAAATGAATTTATCAATAAAGATAGTATAATGAGTTTTAAATCTTTAAGGTCAATATTTTTAATTTTAAAGAAAGAAAAACTAATGCAATTACTTATTAACAAAAATATCAAACAAGAATTGATAATATCTACCAAGTGTAACACCCCTCATATATAGGGTATTATAAGATAAAAGAAGCATAAAATCAATATTAATTGTAGGGGTCGGCGTCCTCGACGACCCTAAAAACAATCTGATATTTATACAAAATTAACATGGATGACAGGGGTATAAAGCATGAAAATTGGGCGCAATCATGCGCCCCTACAATAATTTATAACTAATCTATCAACATTACATTAACCAATAACTCATATAATCTTTTAGAAATTCTAACCATCCCCACATATTAATCACCACCACTCTTTGGTAACTAATACAAAAATACCAGTTATATTCGCAATATAACTGGTAAAATGGGTTTAAAGAAAATGTCGATAAATGAAAATTTCCTATATACTATTCTTTATCTTATCATAGTAATAATATATAAATTCGATTGTTGTTGGTGAGCCGGTTTTGTAGTTCCATTTTGCTGTGTAATATTTTTCTAAATCTTCTATAGGAGAACATCTCCAAGCGTGCAGTATTGCAGTAAGCATTACTCGACTTACAGTGCTAGAAGTTTTCACATATTTTCCCGCAACGTAATCTAACACAGGAATATCCGTAGTTTCATCTTTTAATAAAAGATATTCTAATGCGTCGCATAAATATTTTCTTCC
>JAISHG010000006.1 GCA_031262685.1 Lachnospiraceae bacterium
GATTTCGAAGAGAGAATTAAGAAGTCTTTAAATGAAGTAAAAAAAGCAGGAGATGTTATACTTTTTATAGACGAAATTCACACAATAGTTGGTGCAGGTGCAGCAGAAGGGGCAATAGATGCAGCGAACATACTAAAGCCACTTCTTGCAAGAGGGGATATACAAGTAGTAGGGGCAACAACTCTTAATGAATACAGAAAATACATCGAAAAAGATAGTGCGTTAGAAAGAAGATTTCAGCCTATAACAGTTAACGAGCCAAGCACAGAAGATACAATAAGCATATTAAAAGGCATAAGAGATAAATACGAAGTGCATCATAATGTAAAAATTACAGATGGAGCAATTGAGGCTGCAACAAATTTATCTATTAGATATATAAATGACAGATTTTTGCCAGATAAAGCTATAGATTTAATAGATGAAGCATCTTCAAAAGCAAGATTAAAAGCATATACAGAGCCAGATGTAATAAAAAAATTAGAAGTGCAAATAGAAAATGCTAGTAAAGAAAAAGAAGAAGCCATAAAAGTACAAGACTTTGAAAAAGCTGCAAGACTAAGAGATGACGAACATAAATTAAAAGAAAAATTAGAAAAAGAAAAATCAAAATGGAAAGATAAAAACACAAAAAGCATAGTAAATATAACCGAGGAAGATATAGAAGAAGTAATAGCATTATCAACAGGAATACCCGTAAAGAAAATAAGCGAATCGGAAAATGAGAAACTTAAAAATTTAGAAGTAGAATTACATCAAAGAGTAATAGGTCAAAATGAAGCGGTAGCAGCCGTTGCAAAAGCAATAAAAAGAGGAAGAGTAGGATTAAGTGACCCAAAAAGACCAGTAGGTTCATTCCTATTTTTAGGACCAACAGGTGTAGGAAAAACGGAATTATCAAAAGCGTTAGCAGAAGTGCTTTTTGGAGACGAAAACTCAATAATAAGAGTAGATATGTCTGAATATATGGAATCACATTCAACATCTAAAATGATAGGTTCTCCGCCCGGATATGTTGGATTTGATGAGGGTGGCGGACTAACAGAAAAGGTACGAAGAAAACCATATTCTGTGCTATTATTCGATGAAATAGAAAAAGCACATCCAGATGTAATGAATATGCTTCTTCAAATACTAGAAGAGGGAAGGTTAACAGACGCACATGGAAGTACTGTGACCTTTAAAATCTGCGTAATAATAATGTCATCAAACGTTGGAGCAAGACTAATTACAGAGAAAAAATCTTTAGGATTTGAAGGCGAAAAATCAAAGGATAATTCTGCTTTAATAGAATACGAAAATATAAAAAAAGAAGTATTAGCAGAACTTAAAAAGCAATTTAGGCCAGAATTTATAAATCGTATAGATGAAACAATAGTATTCCATAAGCTAGGCAAAGAAGAAATAGAGCAAATACTAGAAAAAATGGTAGAACAAATTGCACAAAGGTTGAAGGCAAAAAATATTAAACTAGAGCTAGACCAATTGGCAAAAGATTTAATAATAAAAAACGGAACAGACCAAACATATGGCGCAAGACCGTTAAGAAGAGCATTACAAACAATTTTAGAAGACAAAATAGCAGAAGAAATACTAGGCGGAAACCTAAAAAATGGAGACACCGCACACGTAACATCAGACGGCGAAAAAATTACAGTAAAGGTAGACAGCAAGGTTTAGAACAATATGAATATAAAATATGGAGGCCGAAATCGTTGTAGGGGCGTATTGCATACGCCCTGACCCATGAGGAATACCGACTCGCGCCCTAAGAATTAAACATAGACAAATATATTATTGTAGGGGCGCATGATTGCGCCCTCAATAATTTCCCAAATAACGAACAAATTTTTTATAAAAACACTAGACTTTATGGCAAGGTTAATATATAATGTGAAAGAAATTTAAGATTAGCAAATGTGGTTATCATCTTACATAAACAGTATAGCTGTTGAGAGTGAGGTGATGCGTATGATAGAAGAAGCCATGCTAAAAATAATACTGCTACTAATTTTAGGATTAGTAACAGTAACTATCATAGCTATTGCCTTAATTATTGCATTGGTAGTAATATTAAGGAATAAATAACACATTTTGCTTTACCCTAAGTAATGTGTTATTTTTAATACGTCGGTGGTAACCACTTTGTGGTATCTTAAATTTCATTTATTATATCATAAATCATATTATTGTCAATAAGGAGGAACAATGTTTGCATATATAAAAGGAGAATTAGTATTAAAAGCCAACACATATGTAGTAATCGATGTACAAGGAATAGGGTACAAAATACATATGTCGCAAAAAGCAATAGAACTCTTAGGAGAAATAGGAGAAATAGTAAAAGTATATACATATCATTACGTTAGAGAAGACAACATAAGCCTATACGGATTCATAACAAACGAAGAATTACGAATGTTTGAACTACTTTTATCTGTAAGCGGAATAGGTGCAAAACTAGCACTAACAATTCTATCCGAAAGAACTCCTGCAAGTTTTGTTTTAGCAGTAATTACAAACGATGTATCTAAGTTAGTAAATATACCAGGAATAGGTGCAAAGTCAGCTGCAAGAATTATATTAGAATTAAAAGATAAACTAAAAGCATTGTCAGCATTTTCGCAAGAAGAAACAGAGGCAGAAGCAATAAAAGAAGATACAAAAACTACAGAAGCAATAGCGGCACTTCAAGTTTTAGGATACACAAGAAAAGAAATAGAAAAAGCACTAGAAAAAGTAGACTTAGAAAAACTAGGATTAGAAGATATAATTAGAAAAGCATTAGCACTATTAGCAAAATAAGGAGGAAAAAATGGATTTATCAAAACCACTAGCATATAGAGTAAGACCAAAAAAGCTAGATGAATTTGTAGGACAAGAAGATGTTCTTGCAAAAGATAAAATACTATATAGAACCATTGAAGCAGATAGACTATCTAGCATAATACTATTTGGACCTCCCGGATGTGGGAAAACATCGCTTGCTAAAGTAATAAGTGAAACCACAAAATACAAATTTACCAAAATCAATGCAGTAACTGCAGGAGTTGCAGATATAAAAAAAGCGGTAGAAGAAGCAAAAAATGGCTTTTTAAACCCAACAGGTAAATGTATTTTATTCATAGACGAAATTCACAGATTTAACAAACTTCAGCAGGATGCACTGCTTCCATATGTAGAAGATGGAACAGTAATTTTAATTGGGGCAACCACGGAAAACCCATACTTTGAAGTAAATAAGGCGTTAATATCTAGGTCAATGGTAATAAAATTAAATCCGTTAACAGAGGAAGACATATACAAAATACTAAAAAATGCTTTAAAAAATCCAGAAGGGCTTGGAACTTACAACATAAAAATATCAGACGAAACACTAAGAAAAATGGCGGAAGTGTCAAATGGAGATGTAAGAACAGCGCTAAATGGGCTAGAAGTAGCGGTACTTACAACTAAAGTAGATAAAAATGGTACAATAGAAATTACAAACGAAATAGCATCCGAATGTATAAGAAAAAGAAAAGCAATATTCGATAAAAATGGGGATAGCCATTACGATAACATAAGTGCGTTCATCAAATCCATGAGGGGTAGCGATCCAGATGCAGCAATATTTTACTTAGCTAGAGCTTTAAATGGTGGAGAAGACCCTGTATTTATAGCAAGACGAATAGTTATAGCAGCTGCAGAAGATGTAGGACTTGCAAATCCTAATGCGCTAGTAGTAGCAACATCAGCCATGCAAGCAGTTACAATAATAGGTATGCCAGAATCCAGAATAATTTTGTCGGAAGCGGCTACATATGTAGCATTATCGAAAAAATCTAATGCCACATATTTGGGAATAGAAAGGGCGTTAGAAGATGTGCAAAGCAAAAACACAGGAGAAATTCCAATGCACATACGAAACGCTCCAGTAGAAGGAATGAGTAAACTAGGATATGGCGAAGGATACAAATATCCACACGACTATCCAATGCACATGGTAGAACAGCAGTATTTACCAGATAAAATGCTAGGAACAAAATATTATATAAAAGACGACACTATTGAATAAAAAAAATAAAAAAAGTTAAAATATACATATATGAAAAAGCTAGAAATTTTTAAAAAAGTTTTAATTGGTTTATTTGCAGGTGTTGTAAGTGGTCTTTTTGCTGCGGGAGGAGGAATGATAGTCGTTCCTTCTTTTATTCATGTCTTGAAAATGGAAGAAACAAAAGCTAGAGCAACATCCGTATTTGCAATACTTCCAATGGTTATAACAAGTGGGTTTTTCTATGCTAAAAGTAATTATATAAACTGGAAAATTGGAATTTTGTGTGCAATTGGAGGAATAGTTGGAGGTTTTTTAGGAGCTAAATTACTAAAAAAATTGCCACAAGAAGTATTACAAATAACATTTACAATATTTTTAGCTTACATATCTATAAAAATGATAATATCTTAGGAGGGGCGTTATGCTACAAGTGCTAACAGGACTTGTTTCCGGTATATTTAGCGGAACAGGCATGGGTGGAGGAACAATACTAATACTAATACTATCTTTATTTATGGGAGTAAATCAACATGAAGCGCAAGCAACTAACCTAGTATTTTTTGTGCCAACATCTATATCCGCAATAATAAAAAATTGGAAACAAAAACTAATTGAATGGAAAACAGGGTTAATAGTTGCAGGAGTAGGTATAATCGGAGCAATAATAGGAGCCAGTATATCTGTAAATATGGAGGTAGATAAACTTAAAAAATATTTTGGGATATTTTTGGCAATTATTACTATACATGAAATATATTACCTATTTAAGCTGTATAAAAATAAATTAAAAAACAAATAATACAAACATGAATAAAATTAGGAGGTTTAAATATATGAAATTTGTAAAGGGACTTATAATCGGAACCGTAGTATCTGCAGGGGTTGCAATGATGTACACAGATACAATGGGAAGTAGAAAAAAACTAATACGCAAAGGTAGACAAATGGCAAAAAAAATTGGAATAATGTAAAGTCAAATATCATTTGTATATAATAAAGTGATGTATAAAGAGATAACAAAGGTAAAACAAATTTAATTTAAAAATAACCAAGAAAAATAACTAAAAAATTAACTAGTAAAACAAAATTTAATGTGATAGTATAAAGTCATAAGTTAATAAAAATTCCCTGCGTGGTACGTGTAAACTGAAATTTTAGAACCAACAGTTAAAGGAATAGGAACTTATTCTTCGAATATGGCGTGCATGCTTAAATTATATTTAAGAAGCCCATGAATATTCGAGTGAGTCCCGCCCTGTGTAAGAGCAGGTCCTTAAAATTTCACTAGATTACGGCTAATGTGGGGC
>JAISHG010000043.1 GCA_031262685.1 Lachnospiraceae bacterium
CAAAAAGAAAACAGCTAAAGAAGGAGACACAATAAGAGTATGGATGAGCTTAGGACAAAAGATGGTAACAGTTCCAAGGGAATTAGAAGGAAAAGATGAAGAGGAAGTAGTTAATAAAATAGAAGAAGGTGAATTGAAAGCGGCTGTTGAATACGAAGTTAGCGATATATTGTTGGAAGGTAAAGTCCTTAGAGTAGAACCAGATGAAGGAACACCGATTTCTGCAGGAAGCACTGTAAAAGTTTATGTAAGTTCTGGAGTAGAGCAAGTACCTGTTCCGGATTTAAATGGATTAACAGAAGAAGATGCAAAAAAGAAGATAACAGAGGCTAAATTAAAATATAAAGCAACTTTAACTATATCAGATTCAAGTAAACCGAATGGTAAAATTGTAGATCAAACCATAGTTGCAGGAAGTGTTGTAAGCAAAGGAACAGAAATAGTTATAACATTAAATCAGTTTAACGAAATAAAAGAAGGAACACTAGCTATAAATGTAAAATCATTACTAAGTTATACCCCTAAAATAGATGAAGTTACAGGAAAAGTAATTGAAGAAAAAACTACGTTAAAGGTTCTTGTGGGTAAAGGTGATTCAAGCGATGATGTAGTATTTAATGAAGATGTGAGTAAATCGCAAACAAATCAATCAGTATCAATATCTGGAACAGGAACTGTAACTGTAAGAATATATATAGATGATATATTGAAAAAAACAGTAAACTTTACGTTTGGAGCAGATAAAACAAAGGTAATAGAGTAAGGGAGAAGGTTATGCCAGAAATTTCCGCATCAATTTTATCAATAGATAGTGAAAAATCCATGAAAATACTTCATGAGTTAGATGAAGCAAAAATAGACTATTTTCATATAGATGTAATGGATGGAGTATTTGTAGAAAGAAACACATCCGACATAATGTATAGGTATTGTTCAGAAGTAAAACAAATATCAACCATACCGCTTGATGTACATCTTATGGTTAAAGATATAAAAAAATATGTAGATGACTATTTAGCTTTTGAGCCCAGCATAATAACATTTCATTTAGAGGCTATAGAAACAGAAAAAGAGGGAATGGAACTTATTAAATACATCAACTCTAATGGCGTAAAATGTGGAATATCTATTAGTCCAGAAACTGATGTAGAGGAAATATATAAGTATTTGCCGCACATTCACATGGCACTAATTATGACAGTAGTACCAGGAAAAGGTGGACAAGCACTAATTCCAGAAACAATAATAAAAATAAAAGAATTAAAAAATTATATAGAACAAAATAATTTAGATACATACATAGAAGCAGATGGAGGAATAAACTTAGATAATGTAAAAGAAGTAAGGCTAGCAGGAACGGATATAATAGTAGCGGGAACAGCAATTACAAATTCTAATAATTATAAAAACGTAACTAATACTCTAAAAAGTGAATAAAACCAAAAAATGTTTTAATAATATACTTATTGAATTGTAATGAGAAAGGGAAGATGCCTAACATGACAAATATAAACTGTTCATCAAATTGTGTTTATCAAAAAGAAGGAAAATGTACTTTGGATGATGTATATGCAGACAATAAAACAATATCTTCGGATTGTGCATATTTCACGAAAAAATAAATTGACAAAGTAATTCTAAAAGTATAATATCAAATTGGTATTTTTAGGGAAGTGGAGGTAGAAAGATGTTGAAAAAAATATCGACAATTTTGATAATAATTTGTTTGGTATTCATTTTTTGTAGTCAAGTTTTTGCTACAAGTGGTGCAGAAAACTTATTATCAACTTCAGGAGAGCAATTATATACAGTTCCAGAAGTAACAAGCGAAAATATTGTTGCTGAAACAGGAGATAAGTTTATATCTGGACAAAAAGAGAAGATTGCAGATCCAATAGATGGCAATTTGTTTTCTCTAACAGATGGCTTAAATGTATCTAATTGGATTGGTGCAGATGCTTTTTTACTAGGAAACGAAATTGCTATAGATACTGGTAAAATAGAAGGTAACGCATTTATAATTTCATATGATGTTACAATAGATGGCACAGTAAATCACGATATATTTGTTATGGGAGATACAGTAAAAATTACTAAAACAGCACGTATAGGCGGAAACGTATTTGTGCTTGCAAATAATTTAATAATAAACGGTACAGTAACTCGTAACATATATACTTCAGCTAGTAACTTAAGAATAAACGAAGGCGCAGTAGTCTCTGGAAGTGTCTATGGGGCAGCAGAAACTGTAGAAATAAATACAACAATAGACAAAGACGTGTATTTGGCTTCGGAAAATATTACTTTAAGTTCAAAGTGCCTTATAGGTGGAAACTTTACATATGAAAGTAAATCTGAAATAAATATAGCAGCAGATAAGGTACAAGGAACTATCAAATACGTAAACAACGAAGAAAAAGTGTCTATACAGACATATATCATTAGTTTTGCATCATTGGTACTACTTTCAATATCAGTATGGGCAGTGCTTAATAAATTCGGAAAGAAATTCATAGAAGAGTATTCTAATGAAGTTAGAGTATCAAAAATATTAGTTTCAATAGTTATAGGTTTTGTAGCTTTAATAGGAATCCCATTAATTACACTTATTTTAATGTCTACAGTAATAGGATTACAATTATCACTGATACTACTTTTATTATATATATTGTTATTACTTTTATCATTTGCAATTACAATTATAATACTTGCAAATGTATTAAAGAATAAATTCCCGAAAGTAAATATAGTTCTTTTGTTGTTGGGTGTAACATTAGTGTTATGGCTATTACTTCAAATTAAATATACTGCTCCAGGGGTATCAATTGTACTAATAACTTTTGGATTAGGCAGTGTAGTAAAATATATGTTTAAATCAAAAGAGTAGTAAAATATAAAAACAAAGGAGAAGAAAAAAATGTTAAAGAAAAAATTATTTTTAGTAGTATTTATTTTAATTACAATGATGTCAACACTAGTGTATGGAACAGAAGGAGAAATAACTCCAGAAACAACATCAGCAGAAATCCCAGCTGAAACCAGTGCAGAAAATCCTGATGCAGCTTCTACAGAAGAGACGGCAGCAGAGCAAAATGTAACAGAACAAGATATGTTTTTCTCAGGAGATGAAATCACAATCGAACAGCTTATAGATGGTAACGTTTTTGTAATAGGAAAAACAGTAACATTTAAAGGTGAAATAGGTGGAGACTTATTTGTTATTGCAGAAAAATTAAACTTAGAAAGTGGAGCTATATACGGAAATTTATTTGCAATGGCAGGAGAAGTAACAATAAA
>JAISHG010000018.1 GCA_031262685.1 Lachnospiraceae bacterium
AACAAATTAAAAGAAATAACTAAATTATTATTTTTTATAATTATGATAATTTGTGAAGAAACACTATTTGGTTTATCGGTATATAAACAATTTTCGGTAAAAATTGTTTATATAGTAGCCTTTTCTACTCCAATTGCCATATTTTTGAATTTAATTACAAGTGCTTTTAAGAAAAAAATTGTAAACGGGGTAATCACATATACACTAGTAATAATTTTAGGCTTGTTTTTTGCTACAAATTTTATTTATTATGAAGTGTATAATTCAATATTATCAATTTATTCCATAGGTAATGGAGGTCAGGTATTTCAATTTTACGAAACAATTTTAGAAGTTATTTATAAAAACTGGTTAGTAATAGGTTTGTTTTTGCTACCAATAGTTATACTTATTATCTTAAATATATTTAAAATAATAAGGTTTGACAAAACAAATTTAAAAAAGGTTTCTATTCAAATGACTTTAATAATAGTTATTCAAGTTACAACTGTGCTTAGCATAAATATATTTTCAGACGAATCAGTATATTCAGATAGAGAAATATATAATGATTCGACATCTCTTGTTATGATAGCGCAAAGATTTGGACTTTTAACAGCAAATAGACTAGAGATAGAAGAATTACTTATAAATGATGAAGAGACAGTGGATGTTGTGAATATGTTGGAATTAGAACCACAAGATACTGTTCAAGAAATAGAGTATAACGTGGTAGATATTGATTTTGAGACCTTAATTCAAAATGAAAAAAATCAAAAAATTAAAAATATTCATACATATATGAGTGCTCAAATTCCAAGTAATAAAAATGATTATACAGGTATGTTTGAAGGTAAGAATCTAATTGTTTTTGTAGCAGAGTCACTTTCAAATATAGCTGTGCGAGAAGATGTTACACCAACATTATATAAACTTTATAGCGAAGGATTTCAGTTTGATAATTTTTACACACCAATTTTCCCAGTTAGCACAGCTGATGGAGAATATATAGCAGATACATCTTTAATTCCAAAAGAAGGAGTTTGGAGTCTGCCACGAGTAGAAAATAATTATATGCCATATTCATATGCGAATGCCTTTGAAAAGCTAGGTTATAGTAGTAATGCTTATCATAATCATACAGCAACGTACTACAATAGAGATAAATACATGAAAGGAATGGGGTATGATTCTTATTTAGCAGCAGGTAACGGCTTGGAAGATAGAATGGTAGTAAAAAGATGGCCAAGTAGTGATTTGGACATGATAAATGTAACAGTAGACGATTATATAAATAACGAAAAATTCGTGGCATACTATATGACAATTAGTGGACATCTTGGCTATACTGAAACTGGAAATGTAATGTCGGATAAAAACTATAGTCTAGTAAAGGATTTGCCATATTCATATAGGGCAAAGTGCTATTTGGCAGCTCAAATTGAACTAGATAAAGCTGTAGAATCACTAATAAACAAATTAACTGAGGCTGGAAAATTAGAAGATACTGTAATTGTAATTAGTGGAGATCATTATCCATATGGATTAGAATTAGATGAAATAAACGAACTTTCTGAATACGAAAGAGATAGTGTATTTAACATATATGATATGCCATTTTTAATATGGAATAGTGAAATGGAAGAACCTGTTAAAGTATCCAAAATTGGGAGTAGCCTAGACATACTTCCAACAGTGCTGAATTTATTCGGAGTAGAACATGATTCTAGATTACTAATGGGTAGTGATATTTTATCTTTGTCAGAATCGTTAGTAATACTTTCAGATAGAAGTTTTATAACTGCAAAAGGCAGGTATAATTCTATAACAGGTACTTTTGAAAAATCTGTAGAAGAAGATTTTGACGAAACTGCATATATCGATAGAATAAGTAAAATAATACAATCAAAGTATCAAATATCCAGACTTATTTTAGAGAACGATTATTACAGATATTTAAAAGATTATATATAGAAATTGCTTGTGAATTTTATTTATGTTAGAATGAAAAATATGTTTGGAAGAAATAATGTCCTTGCAAAGGAGAAATGTAATTGGATGAACTAGTTTTAATAGATGGGAATAGTATAATAAACAGAGCGTTTTATGGAATAATGGGCTCGAAAATGCTTATGACAGAAGACGGAACATATACAAATGCTGTATATGGTTTTTTAAACATATTGTTTAAAAATATTGAAGATATAAAACCCAAATATTTAGCAGTTGCATTTGACCTAAAAGCACCGACACATAGGCATAAAATGTATGAGGCTTATAAAGCAGGCAGAAAAGGAATGCCAGATGAACTTGCAAGCCAAATGCCATTATTAAAAGATGTTTTAAGGGCGATGAATATTAGTATTATAGAAAAAGAAGGATACGAAGCAGATGATATTTTAGGCACACTTGCAAAATGGGGTTCTAGCCAAAACTTAGATGTAACAATACTTACAGGAGATAGAGATGCTTTTCAATTGGCAGAAGAAAATATTATGATAAGAATACCCAGAACTAAAATGGGAAAAACTGAAACAGATGAATTTAAAACTGCTCAAATATTAGAAACGTATGGATTACTTCCAATTCAAATGATAGAAGTAAAAGGACTTATGGGAGATAGCTCCGACAACATTCCAGGAGTCCCAGGAATTGGAGAAAAAACAGCATTATCTCTTATAAAAGAATACGAAACAATAGATAATTTATATAAAAACTTAGAAAACGGAACAGATAATTTAAAAGGTAAGCTAAGAGAAAATCTTACCAGTAACAAAGAACTGGCTATTTTATCAAGAACTTTAGGTACAATAGATATTAATGCACCAATAGAAAAAAGTCTGGAACTATTAGAAATAAAAGAGTGGGATAAGTCTAAAGTATTAGAAATATTCGAAAAACTAAAGTTTAATAAGTTTATAGAAAGATTTAATTTAAGACAAGAAGAAACTTCTAAATCTATAGAAATATCTGAAATTGCGTGCGAATATATATCTGAAGAGATAAAAATAAATAAGCTCAAAGAAGAAATTAGCAGTAATAAGATAATGTATTATTATATGAATTCCAGCGATTCTAGTAATGAAGAATTAATAATAAAAAAGAAAATAGATAGCATTTGTATATATTCACCTAAAGAAAACGTTGTGTTTGTAATAGATAAAATTCAAAGTATACTAGATATGTTTGAAAATGCCGAAATACTAAAGTGTGGATACAAACAAAAAATAGACTATATATTATTAAAACAAGCCGGAATAAAGCCAAATAATTTTATGTTTGACATTGAAATTGCAGCATACATATTGAACGCAAGTATTACAAAATACTCATTAGAGTATTTAGCTCAAGAATACTTAGACTTTAGCGTAGAAGAGTATAGTGCTAAATTTGGTATAGACATAAATCGAAATTCACAAATTAATTTATTCGAAACACCTATAAATACAGAGAATAAGAATAGTTTAGGAATTGTTTATTCATATGTTATATATAATTTATATAACAAGTTCATTAGTAAATTAGGCGATATAAATGGATTAGACTTATTTAATAAAATAGAAATGCCTTTATCAGAAGTTCTATCCGAAATGCAATATGAAGGAATGAGTGTAGATAAAGAGGAATTGGTAGATTATGGAAATGAATTAAAAGTAAAACTAGATGAATTAACAAAAGAAATATACAGTTTGTCTGGGGAAGAGTTTAATATAAATTCGCCAAAGCAGTTGGGAGAAATATTATTTAATAAGTTGAATTTAACTACAGCAAAAAAGAATAAAAGCGGATATTCTACAGATGTAGAAGTTTTAGAAAAATTAAAATCAGAACACCCTGTTATAGAAAAAATATTAGAATATAGACAATTAAATAA
>JAISHG010000067.1 GCA_031262685.1 Lachnospiraceae bacterium
CAGGTTTTGTATGTTTTTCCAAAGTATCACAAGCGAAAGCGCGTGAGAAAAGCAGGACAAATTCAATATATTACAAGAATATCTACAACTTTGTTTCACATCATTGATATATATACAAAAGAAATTTCAAAAATGTAAATAATATATTGACAATACGAAATACATATATTATTTTAAACTATATGAAAACAAGTTATCAAATTTAAAAAATATATAGATTCAGAATAGCCACGTAGCGTGTCGGATAATACTTTTCGAGCAACGAGGAGAAAAGTTTTCATCCGACTAAAGCTAAAAGTGGCGGATGTATGTGATTTTTTGTAAGTAGCAGTTTAGAGGAGGTGAACTTACGAAATGAGTTCAGAGGAAGTTTTTGAAAAAGTAAAAGATATAGTTGTAGAACAACTAGGTGTTGACGAAGGTGTTGTAACACTAGAAGCATCTTTTATAGACGATTTAGGAGCAGATTCATTGGATATAGTTGAACTAGTAATGGCATTAGAAGAAGAATTCGACATGGAAATTCCAGATGCTGATGCAGAAAAAGTAGTTACTGTAAATGATGTAGTAGAATATATAGCAAACGTAAAATAATTATCATAAAGATTAAAATATATAGGGCTTTACCTTTTTTGGTAGCTCTATTTTTTTTGAACAATCTGATAAAACTATATCCTACGAAACGACAAATTTCTTCACGAAGTAACTAAAAAATTCATATTATATATAAGCCTATATAATATGAGGTGATTAAGTTGAGGCTTGGGGAAGAAGAATATAGGGGATTACAAAATGATTGTTTAGTATTACATTTAGATGGAGATAGACGATATAGTTTGAAAGCTGAAAGATATTATAGAGAAGTTGGACTGAGGGCAGTAGTTAAGAATATTCCGGAAAGTAAGCAGCCGTATTATGTTACAAAATTATTAGAAATGTACCATCCAGATATCTTAGTTGTTACAGGACATGATTCCTTAATAAGAAGTGGAAGAAACTTGTACAATTTGTATAATTATAAGAACTCAAAATATTTTGTAGAAACGGTTAGAATGGCAAGGAAATGGGCCCCTTCAAATGATAAGCTGGTAATAATTGCAGGAGCTTGCCAAAGTTTTTACGAGGCAATAATGAATGAAAATGCAGATTTTGCGTCATCTCCAGGGAGAGTTTTAATAGATTTTGTGGACCCTATTATAATTGCAAAAAGAGTTGCGTCTACGGATAGAAATAAATTTGTTAGTATAAAAGATATTGTAGGCGATTTGAACAGTGGAATTAAGGGCATAGGTGGCGGAACCGTAAGAGGTAAAAAACGAATGGTATTAAAAAAGTGAGAAAAAACGAGAAAAAAAGAGTTATGACATGGAAAAACCTTAAAATTGAGCATAGCGGTAATTGTAAAAAAGTATTGTATGCTATAGAATACTTTAGTGATTGAATTTAAAAACGTAATTACCGAAGAAGGGGATGTTTCAAATTTTAAACGTAGTAAAATCAGTGTTTATTCATTTAAGAGCATCAATAAAAATAGTAGTATTATTAGCAGTTGGAACATTTTTAATAATAGGGCTTTTGAACTTTTTCTATAGACCCATTTATAGCGTTACTCTAAACGGGGAATTTATAGGTTATGTTCAAAACAAAAATGTAATAGCTCAAAGAATCGAAAACTATGCGGCACACGGGGATGCAGACAATGTAGCTTTTGTTAATATACCTGCAAAGCCAGAGTATAGTTTGTGTTTGCTAAAAAAAGATAAAGTTGCAAACGAAGAAGAAATATTTAATACCGTAAAACAAACGGGAACCGTATATTATAGATATTACGCTGTTTTAGTTGGAAATGAAGAAAAAATATATGTATCAACACAAACAGAAGCAGAAAGTATAATTAATCAGTTAAAAGAAAAAAATAGTAGCAATAAAACATCTCTTGCATATACAGAAAAAACTGAACCAGAGTTAAAACAATTTACAGAAGTATCTACAGCGGTAGCAAGTTTATATGTAAAACCAGTTGTAACTAGTTATCAGGTAGCAGGTTCTGGTTCGGTTACTAGAACTACTGGAGTAAATAAAGGTGCTGGAGTTTCTATTGGTATGAATTTTGTAAAGCCAACTTCTGGAGTGCTTACATCTAGATTTGGTGTAAGAAATGGTTCTAACCATACAGGTATAGATATAGGAAATTCACAAGGAACACCAATATTAGCAGCTGCAGCAGGAACAGTAAAATACACTGGTTGGTATAGCGGATATGGAAATATAGTGATGTTATCTCATTCAAATGGGGTTGAAACATGGTATGGACATTGTAGTGTACTATATGTTAAAGCAGGGCAAACAGTTTCTGCAGGTCAAAAGATTGCTGGAATGGGATCTACTGGAAATTCAACAGGAAATCATTTGCACTTTGAAGTAATAGTAAACGGAGTAAAACAAAACCCACAAAGTTATGTGTTTTAAAATTTGCGGGTGACGTAGGGGCGCATGATTGCGCCCTTGTTTTTTCTTTTTCTTAAACTTTTAATTTTTTGATTTTATTTATTTCTTCTTCTAACTTCAAAATTCTTTTTTGCCTAGCATTGTATGCTTCCATGTATTCGTCTAACACTGATTTGAAATTATCTATGGTTTCGCCTTTAGTAAGAAGGACGTTAATCCCATTTTCATAATATGTTTTTCTTCTATTGC